>JASHZC010000061.1 GCA_030042755.1 Vulcanimicrobiota bacterium
GCCATCGAACGCTCCCAAGACATTTTGCTCGCAATCGCCACGCTGCAACGGCAAGACGAGCGGATCGAGAAGCTGCCGGTGCATCTTGATAGCCCGATGGCGGAGAAGGTCGACGAACTCTTCGAGCGGTTCCCCGACGCGCACAAGCCGATTCCCGGAGATTCGCCCTCGACACCGTTCGGATTGAAGAATCTCACGGTTCATGTCACGACCGAGCAATCGAAAGAGCTCAACCACGTCACCGGTCCCCATGTGATCGTCTCAGCGAGCGGCATGGCTTCTGGCGGACGCATTCTCCATCACTTGCACAACCATCTGAGCGACTCGAAAGCAACGATTCTCTTCGCCGGCTATCAAGGAGCGGGAACGCTCGGATACATCCTCACCCACCACGCGCACACCGTATCGCTCTACGGCGACGCACTCGTCGTGCGCGCGGCAATCGCGCATATCTCCGGCTTCAGCGCGCACGCCGATCGGAACGATCTGTTGCGGTGGCTGGAGTCCTGCTCGACGAAGCCGCACCTTTACGCCGTGCACGGCGAAGCCGAATCGGCGGCGGCGCTTGCGACGATGGGTGCAACCGTGCTCGGTTGGAAGGCCGACGTGGCCCGCCGCGGAACGAGCGTGACCCTGTGATGCTCCGGAGCTTTGCAAGCGATAACAACGCGCCGGTCGCGCCGGAGATTCTGGCAGCCATCGTCGACGCAAACCAAGGTGACGCGGTTGGTTACGGCGACGATCCATGGACCGCGCGCGCGGTTGCGCGTTTCAAAGAGCACTTTGGTAACGAAACCGACGTGTACTTCGCGTTCAACGGCACCGGTGCAAACGTCGTCGCGCTGAGCTGTTTGGTTCGACCCTGGGAGGCAGTCCTTACGCCGGCAAGTTCGCATCTGCAGACCGACGAGTGCGGTGCGTTCGAACGTTTCACCGGCTCAAAAGTCATCCCAATTTCAAGCGACGACGGAAAGCTGCGCGTCGCCGACGTCGAGCCGCACTTGCTGGCTGGTCACGGCGAGCATCATCCTCAGCCGCGCGCCATTAGCATATCGATGACAACCGAATACGGCGACGTCTACGAACCGGGCGAGATTCGGGAGCTGTGCGCGTTCGCGCACGAGCGCGGGCTGATCGTCCACGTCGACGGCGCGCGAATCTCGAACGCAGCAGCGGCTCTCGGCGCCACTCCGCGCGAAATCACTAAGGATCTCGGCATCGACGTGCTCACGTTCGGCGGTACGAAGAACGGACTGCTCGGCGGAGAAGCGATCTGCTTTTTCGATCCATCGATCAGCTCGCTGGTGGGTCCATACGTGCGCAAACAGGCGATGCAGCTTGCCTCAAAGATGCGCTACATCTCGGCGCAATTCGAAGCGCTGTTAACCGGCGATCTGTGGCTTCGTTACGCGGCGCACGCGAACGCGATGACGGCACGTCTTCACGCTGCGGTGCGCGACATTCCCGGCGTGACCGTCACGCGTCCGGTCCGCGCCAACGCAATCTTTGCGATTATGGATCCAAAAGCGATCGCCCGCGTGCAAAAGCAGTTCTTTTTCTACTTCTTCAGCGGCGTTCGTCCGGAGGCACGCTGGATGACTCACTGGGCTACGACGCCGGACGAAGTCGACGCCTTCGCCGAAGCAATCCGCGACGCAATCTAGACTAGGCGGCGTTGATTTCGTTCAGATTGAGAAGCCGAGACCCGAAGTTTACTATGGTAAATGAGGGTCGAGGCGACGAAGAGCTGGACGAAATCAATGCCGCCTATGCCGTCCAGTCGAGCATTGATTCCCACTGCGGCTTCGGAAAGCGCTCCTTACTTTTGATCGCTTCGACATACTTGCGTTTGCCGGCACGATTGCCTTTGCCGAGCATGATGCCGCCGACGAGTCGATCTTGCCAAAAGAAGAGCGTCCGGTACCAACGCTTTTCAGGATCGATTTTGCGCACCGATTCGAGCTCGGGCTGCAGGTCGGGAGAGAGACCGAACTGCGTGATCGTCTGCCCTTTGAACAGCAACGACGAATACTCCGGAACGTCGTGGTACTTCTCGCTTCCGCCCATCATGTTCTGCGCCACGACCTTACCGTGCGCGCCCGCGTTGTTCCACGTTCCCATGCGATAACGCATCTCGAGGATCGGATCGTAGAAATCGGCGATATCGCCGGCCGCGAAGATGCCGCGCACGTTGGTTTCGAGGTGGTCGTTGCAGAGAATGCCGTTCTTGCTAAACTCAATCGGTGTGCCTGCAACGATTTCCGTGTTCATCGTGAGCCCGAAGCCGACTCCGTAACAATCCGCCGCGATCTCGATGCCCTTCTTCGTGCGCACCTTTGAAACCGCGCCGTTCGAATGCACGAATTCCTCGACCTCTTCGCCGTAGTGCATGTGCACGCCATCGTTTTTTGCAGCCTCGTCCACAAACTCGCCGGCGACGTCGTCGAGAAGGCGATGCAACACGTGCGGACCGCGAATGATCCAATGCGTCTCCACCTTGCGCGACGCGAAGGCCTCTGCAAGCTCGTACGCGATGAACGATCCACCGACTGCAACCGCACTCTTGGATCGATCAATCTGCTCGGAGATCGCGCGCGTGTCGTCCAGGTATTGGAAGTTATAGACATTCGAGCCTATTGCCCCAGGCGCCGGTGCGGGATTCGGGCGACCGCCGGTTGCGATAAGCAGCGCATCGAACGGATACTCGCGCCCGCCGGCAAGGATGGCGCGGCCCTCGACGTCGATCGCCTCGACACGCGTCTGTAATTTCAGGTCGATTCGATGCTCTTCGTGGTCTGCAAGGTCGCGCATCATCACTTTTTCCTCAGGAAGCTGCTTGCGCAGCATCGGCGGCAGTGAGATACGGTTGTAGAGGGGGTAGGGCTCGTCGCCGAAGAGCGTGATCTCGCACGAGGAATCGTGCTTGCGCAGCTGCTCGGCTGCCGTCGTTCCGGCAAAACCATTCCCTACGATGACATAGCGTCGCACATCCGACATAATGGGTATATGGACGTTCGGCTCGTGCAACTCCTGGGCTCGTTCATCTCCGCGCGAAGCGAATACGCATTGGCTCGTCTCGAATGTGCGATCCACGATCCCAGCCTGCCGTCACCGCCCGTCATCGACCGGTTGAGCGACGCTTCCAAACGAGCGCTCCGGGATGAGTGGCCCGCGGTCGAGCGGCAACTCGACGCTGCGCTCGCCTACGGGAAACATTTAGCGCGCAGCACGGGTAACCGTTGGAGCGAGGATGCGCCGTACCGGGCTTTCGATCGGGCGCTCCGCGAGCTCGATCAGTACGCACGGGCGATCCGCTGGGTCCTGACCGTTACTGAAAGCGAGGATGCGACGTGAGCAGCGACGACTTCATGAAACAAGCAATGGAACAAGCCCGCGAACTCCAAAACCGGATTGCGCAAGCCCTTTCCGATAGCGACAAGTTGCGGGCGACGTTAGTCGAGCAAGCGCGCGAAAGCGCCGACCAGACCCACGATCAAACGAAAGCGGCTCTCGATAACCTCGAAACCGCAATGAAATCCGGCTCCGCAATTTTGCAGAAATTTCTCCGCGGCGAGTAGTCGTCACACGTCATCCTATTGTCGCCAATTCCACCATCATTTTGAAACCGACTTCGAGCGCGCGTTCGTCGATGTCGTACCGCGGCGAATGTTGCGGTTCCACGCCGAGTTCCGGCCCGCGGACGCCGACGATGAAGTACGCGCCCGGCCGTTCCTCTAACATGAACGACATATCTTCCGCCCACATCACGACGTCGTGCGGATCGACGACGTTTTCTGCGCCGATCGTCCGCGCCGCAGCTTTGCGCACGACGTCGTTCATCGCGCGGTCGTTGACCGTCGGTGGATATTGCCACGTATATTCGAATTCGTAATCGAGGCGCATCGCGTCGCATACGCCTTCAACCATGCGCTCGAGACGCTCGGGAATCGACCGTCGCACCTCGTCGCTGAACGCGCGCGTTGTGCCGAGCATTTCGGCGTTGTCGGGAATAACGTTGAAGGTCGTTCCGGCATGGAGCGAGCCAACGGTTACGACCACGGGGTCCTTCGGAGCGATCTCGCGACTTGCGATCGTTTGAAACATGCCGATCAGTTGCGCTGCCGCGACGATCGGATCGACGGACATCTGCGGCATCGCGCCGTGGCCGCCACGCCCTTTTAGCGTCAGGGTGAAGCGATCGGACGATGCAAAAAACGCGCCGTCGCGCACGCCGATCTTCCCGACCTCGAGCCCGCTGTAAAGATGCAGCGCAAAACAGCGATCGACGTGCGGATTTTCGAGCGCGCCGTCTTCGATCATCAGT
>JASHZC010000062.1 GCA_030042755.1 Vulcanimicrobiota bacterium
TCAACGCTGAGCAATCCACCGAATCCGCGCATTTGACGTCGTGCAACGTCGTGACCCCGATGGGCTTCGAGTCCAGGATAATACACGCGTTTGACTCGCGGATGCTTTTCCAATGCACGCGCGATGGCTAGTGCGTTTGCATTGTGACGTTCCACGCGCATCTCGAGCGTGCGTAAACCTCGCAGCAACAGCCATGCTTCGAATGGACCGAGCGCCGCGCCTAGGATGTGATGCGCTTCCCAAATGCGACCGACCAATTCGCGCGAAGCAATTACGGCGCCCGCAATGAGATCCGAATGTCCGCCGAGATATTTCGTTGCACTGTGAAGCACGACGTCGGCGCCGAGATCGAGCGGACGCTGATTGACCGGCGTTGCGATCGTGCTATCGACTGCAACGAGCGCACCGCCGTCGTGCGCGACGCGCGCAACGCTCGTAATGTCGGTGATGCCCAGGAGCGGGTTGCTCGGCGACTCGAGCATTACCAGACGCGTGTTGGGGCGCATGGCTGACGCGAATGCCGCCGTATCGTTCTGGTCGACGAACGTAACCTCGACGCCGAAGCGCGACAGAATCTTGCTCAACAGCACCCGTGTTCCGTCGTAGATCATGCGTTGCGATATCACGTGATCGCCGGCGCCGGTCAGTGCGATCGCCGTAGCCGAGATCGCGCCCATACCGGACCCGCTGACCATTGCTCCTTCGCCGCCCTCGATTGCCGCCAGGATACGTTCGACCGCGCCGTGGTTCGGATTTCCGTAACGCGTATAGAATCGCTCGAACGTTGGCGTCCGCGCCGCGGCCGCCATCGTCTCGGCATCGGCAAATGCGAACGTCGAGCTTTGGTAGATGGGTGGCGTTACGCTGAAGCTGCCTTCATCGGAACGATCGCCGTGTATGAGGAGTGTTTCGATAGCGTGACCGGGGTGATCCATCCGCGGGCTATTCGCGCAAGATGTGAATCGTGCCCGTCGCCATCGTCAACTCTACGGCTGCGCTTCCGCTGCCGATCGAACCCTTCGCGGTCGAGCCGACCATGTGCCGCTCGATCGAGAGTGGGAAGTCCGCATTGATCGCGCCGACGGATGTCGACGCGGAAATGTTTGCGCTTGCGCCCGCAGGCACGCTGAGCTTGATCGTGCCGACCGAAACGCTCAGTGTCACTCGCTGCGAACCGCCAAGCGAGCCGAGTGCAACCTCTTGCGTTCCGGCACTCACGATCGACCTGACGTTGCGCGTAAAGCCGCTCACGCGAACCGTTCCGGCACTCTGGTGCAGATCGAGACTTGTGCTCGCAGGTGCGTGGATGACGTATCGCACTTGGCAATTGCAACCGGCGTCGTGCGGAAAGACTGACGTGATCTCGAGCGCCGAGCCTTGCGGCTGGACCGAGATATCGAGGGCGCGCACGTCATCGATCGTGCGCCCCCTTTTTTCGGCATCGACTTGAACGCTCGGCTTGTTCCACGCATCGACCTCGAGAGTACCGGCGGGACTATACACGCGAAGCGTTTCTGGCGTGCTACGCACCGTCGCATGAAAATCTTGGCTAACGGTGGCATCAGATGCGCCGCTGCATCCCACGACCAGGAACAACGTCACTGAGGCGAGCGTGCCGAAAATCGACCGGAAGCGCATCTCTAGCTAAGCTGACGGCTTTTCGAAGGCGACGATTTCGTTGTCGTCTCGATGACTCGTCCAGAAGCGCGTACCGTCGTAGGTCAACCCACGCGCGTCGAACGGAATCGACGCGAGCACGGCGACGTTCGGGACCTCGTTGCGGGCGTCGATCTTCCAGAACTCGAGGTTTTCGAACTCTTCATCTCCGGTAATGAGGAAGAAGCATCCGTCGACGATCGTCATCCCGACCGGAACGCGCGCTAGCGGAATCTCGCGTAGCACATTGCCGCGACCGTCGAGCGCGAGAATCTTGCGATAGTGCGCTTGCGAGAGGAAGAGCGTGTCACCGTCAAACGCAAGGTGAGCTCCGGTGAGGTCTGGGCAGGCGATCCGCTCGCTTTTGAACCCGTGGCCGGGAACGAAGCGGTAGATATAGCGATCTTGCTCCTTTTCGCCCAGGCCGATGATGACGCGCAACTCGTCGCCGACGACCGTCATTCCGAACGGGCCGCCCGGGGCTTGTGCCTCTTCTCCCACCGTCCATTTCGTCGTGTCGATGGCGTAGAGGCGATGCGTTTCGCGGCTGGCCATCCACAACGTGCTGCCGTCGGCCGCGAGGCCCAGCGGGCGCGGTGCCGGCGATGGCAGACGCATCAGTTCTTTAATCGCGTGCAGCGTTTCCATGATTTAGATTGCTCCGTCTGCGGACATGCGCTCTAGGCGCTTCTTGAGATCTGCGAGGAAGCCGCTGGCCACATAGCCATCGACCACGCGATGATCGAGCGAAAGACAAGAATTCATTACGTAACGCGGTGCGAATGAGTCATCGTCGCGCACGAGCAGTTTCTTCTCGATCGTTTCCATCGTGACGATGCCGGCCTGGCCGGCGTTGATGATTGGTGCCGACGCCCACGACCCGTTTGCGCCGTTGTTGTTTACGGTGAACGTTCCGCCGGCTAAATCATCGGCGGTGAGTTTGTTACGCCTGGCTCTATCGATCAACTCACCGCCTGCAATCGCCAGCCCTTTGATCGAAAGTTTGTCGGCGCCCTTGATGACGGGTACGACCAGCGTCGCCGGAAGACCGATCGCAATGCCGACGTTCACGTCTTTGTTGACGTAGATGCCTTCCGCGGTGAATTTTGCATTCATCAGCGGGAAGGCAGCCAGCGATTCGACGACCGCGCGGATGAAGAAAGGCAGGAGCGTGAGCTTGTATCCGGTCTCGCGTTCAAAGCGATCTTTCTCTTTTGCGCGCCATCTCCAAACGCCCGTTACGTCGATCGAGGTCATCGTCCACGCGTGCGGTGCGGTGTGAATCGATTCGACCATCCGTTCCGCGATGATGCGGCGTGCTTGCGTGAGCGGAACGAGCGTTCCCGGAATCGGCTCGCCGTACGTCGACGTACCTGACGCCGGAGCTGGAGGAGCGAATCTCGGCGGCGGTGTTGCCGCAAAGTTGGTTCCGGTTGCGATTGCTTGTCCTACCGCTGCGGCCGGTCCCATGCGCGCGGCGGTCAAAACGTCCTCGGCGGTTACGCGCCCGTTAGCGCCCGTGCCGCGCAACTGGCGGATATCGACGTGGTGCTCGCGCGCGAGTTTGCGAACGGCGGGCGACGCTTTTCGCAGCGCGTCCTCCGCTCCAGTATCGGCCAGCCCGCCGGGCGCACCGTACGAGCTCGGAATGACACCTTCGCTCCGTGAATGCCGCCCGTTCGTCTTCGGCGCCTTCGGCTCGAGTTGAGGAATGTTGAATCCGGGAACGGGATCCTCTTGTACGCTGTTGGCCATCGCCGCGTGCGTCGACGGCGGCGAAGCTGCCGATTCCGGAACGGTCGCGGTTGCAGCGCCGACCTCGTCGATCACGGCGATCGCGGTTCCCACGGGAACCGTATCGCCTTCTTTGACGAGCACCTCTTTGATCACGCCCGTCACCGGCGAAGGCACCTCGGCATTGACCTTATCCGTCGAGACCTCGAGAAATGCTTCGTATTTCTCTACCGAATCCCCAACTTTTTTCAGCCACTGCGCCACCGTGCCTTCGGTAACGGTCTCCCCGAGTTGTGGCATGGTGATCGTCGTAGCCATAAACTATCTCAATTCATTTCCAGGGCGTTGTGATGCGCGCGCGGCGCATGGGGTTTTTGCTGAGGGCGTATGAGGCGAGCGCGAAGCCAGGAGGGCAAGAGCGCGCGCGTCCCCACATGGAGACGGCGCCAACGCTACACCGAGCATCAGAACGCCACCATTTCACGCATTGTGTCTGCCATCTCTGAAGGCGACGACATGAACTCGTGCTCGAGGGTTTCGGCGTAGCCCATCGCCGGGACGTCGGGGCCGGCAAGGCGACGGATCGGTGCGTCGAGCGAGAAGAGCGCTTCCTCGGCGACCATCGCGGAAATTTCCGCGCCGATGCCTCCAAACTTGTTGTCTTCGTGAATGATCAGCAGCTTGCGCGTCCGCTCGACGCTGGAGAGAATCGTAGCTTTGTCCATCGGCCGGATGGAGCGCAAGTCGATCACTTCAACGGATATGCCTTCGTTCTCGAGCGTGCGCGCGGCTTCGAGAGCCCAGTGCACGTACAACCCGTATGACACTACCGTCAGCTGCGCGCCTACTTTGACGACGTTGGCTTTGCCGATCGGAATCGTGTAATGCCCTTCGGGCACTTCGCCTTTGATCAGGCGATACGTCTTCTTATGTTCGAGGAAGAGCACCGGATCGGGATCGTCGATCGCCGCGTTGAGCAGCCCTTTGACGTCGGCCGGGAACGCCGGCGCAACAATCTTGAGGCCTGGGACGTGATAGAAAAGCGCCTCCACTGAAACCGAATGCGAGAGTGCGCCGCGCACGCCGCCGCCGTACGGCGTGCGAATCACGAGCGGACAGGTGTATTCGCCGTTACTCCGATAGCGCGTCTTCGCGGCTTCACCGACGATCTGATTGAACGCCGGATAGATGAAGTCGGCGAATTGAATTTCCGCGATCGGACGCAGACCTTCCATCGCCATGCCGATCGCGATACCGACGATCGACGCTTCCGCGATCGGCGTGTCGATCACGCGCCGCGGGCCGAATTCGTTGATGAAATCCTTGGTGATCAAGAACACATTGCCACGGGCGCCGACGTCTTCGCCCAAGATGACGACGCGCTCGTCGCTCTTCATCGCCTCGTACAGCGTTTCGCGAACGGCTTCGACGTTGTTGAGAACTTTCGAACCGGCGGTCACTGCCACGGCTGCCATGCTCCTTCGTA
>JASHZC010000063.1 GCA_030042755.1 Vulcanimicrobiota bacterium
ATGCGCGAGCGGAGCGGTCCGGTGTGGAGCGCGCATTTAGAGTCCGTTTCGCACCTCACGCAAAACGGTGTAACCGTCGATCTTCGCACGCAATCGCAAGGCTTGCGTTTCGCCAGCTACCGTTGCACCGGAACGCTCTGCGACGGAACGTATTTCGACGGCGAACGATGGCACTCGATCAACATGAACGGCACGACTCTTCCGCAATCCGACGGCGACGATCCGTCCATGCGCGCGGAGCGAACGATTGCATCCCTGTCGTTCCTTGCACCCGATTTCACGCTGCATGGCGGCATGCTGGAAGATGACGGCGTTACCGAAATCTCCGGCGTGATTTATCGCACGATTCTGGTCGCGAACAAAGGCGCCGTCCCAATGCTCGTCTACGTCGATCCCAAAGCGTACACCGTTCGCTATATGCGCGACGTCAACGGCGACTCGACGTTCGAGTATCGCGATTACGTTGCGGTTTCCGGCGGCTACTACTTGCCGCTCTACGTGCTTCACAACGGTAATCCGCTCGAGCGGTACGTCTCCCGCGACGGTCTCTCGACGCCGTTCGTTCCTCCGCACGGACCGCAGCCTACGTTCTCCCAAGGGCCGGTGACGATCTCAACCGATCCCGAACAGTCGATTCCCATCTTCGATTGCACGCTCGATGGGATCGCTACAAGATGCTTGCTCGACAGCGGAAACTCAGGATTATCCGTGAGCTTGTCGCTCGCAGAGAAGCTTTCCGCTCCGGTCGTCGGTTCGTTCCTGGTACGCGGTCTTGGGAACTACGCAACCGAGGTCGTACGCGCCGGGCCGCTCGCCGTCGGTGGCATGACGCTGCCCGCAGCCGACTACGTGGTGCTGCACGATATCGACCGCTTCGGCTATCAGGTCGTGCTCGGCGCCGACATCTTCGCCGCAACGACGATTCGCCTCGAAAACAGCGAACACCGCATCGTCTTCGGCGCGGCGTCTCCCACAGACGGCGTTGCGGTACCGTTGGCGTTCGACAATTTCGTGCCGGTTGTCGACGTGCGCCTGGGCTCGATTCCAACGCAATTGGCCTTCGACACCGGTGACGAATCAAGCATCAATCTCGCGTACGATTTTTACCAAGACCATCGCGATTTGTTCTCCGCAACGAGCGAGCGTGAAGTAACCGGCGTCGGCGGTAGCAGCGTCGAGCTTCTCGGCACGATACCGCGCGTGCAAATAGGGGATTTGGCGGTCAACTCGCCGACGATCGGCTACACGCAAACGCTCGAGGGAACCGCGCGGGGTCACATAGGCGAGGGAATTCTCTCGCGCTTCGACGTTACGATCGACTATGCGGCGGGCGAAGTGCACTTCGTTCCGACTGCCCCGACGCCGAGCCCCTCACCGTAGGGCCTAAGCTTTGCACCGCGCTCAGCGCTTCATCGGGTGGCGAAGGTTCGCCGAGGAAAAAGCCCTGCACTTCGCTCGCGCCAATAGCCCGAATATGCTCGAGCGTTACCCGCGACTCGACGCCTTCCGCAACTGACGTCAGCCCGAGGTTCTCAGCGAGAATGACGATCGCTTTGACGATCGCCTCGTCTTGCGAACTGGGAAGCATATGGCGCAAGAACGTTTTGTCGATCTTGAGTACGTCGATCGGGAAGCGGCGCAGGTAGCTGAGCGACGTGTATCCGGTACCGAAATCGTCGACGGATAGGCGTATGCCCAGACCTTTGAGCTCGTGCAGCAGAGCGATGCCGCTGGAGATGTCGCGCATCACCGCACTTTCGGTCAGCTCGAGTTCCAAACGCGACGGCGAAATGTCCGCAGCGCGCAGCGTCCGCGACACCGTCTCCTTCAAACCTGCTCGCTCGAACTGGCGCGGAGAGATGTTCACGCAGACGCGTGGAACCATCGCGCCGCTTGCGTCCCATGCGACGATTTGGCGGCAAACCTCGTGGAACACGAACAAGCCGAGGTCCTCGATTGCGCCCGACTCTTCGGCAAGCGGAATGAAGTGGTCGGGCGGCAGCGTGCCGAGCGTCGGATGCTCCCAACGGACTAATGCTTCGAAGCCGGTGAACGAAAGGTCGGAGCAGCGGAAGATCGGCTGATAGCGGAGTGTGAACTGTCCGAGCCCGGCTGCGCTCCGCAGATCGCGCTTCATCGAGATCCGCTCCGCCGACGACGCAATCATGGTGGGCACAAAAGCGCGAGAGCCATGCCCGCCGGCGGCCTTCGCGGCCTGCATTGCCGCTTCCGAGGAGCGCAGCAGCGATTGCGCGTCGGCCCCATCTTCCGGAAAAATCGCGAGCCCCGAGCTTGCATTCACGTAGACGTCGGCGTCACCGACTGAGAACGGCGCCTCGAAGATCGTCTGGAGCCGCACGAGAAAGTTGTGTCCTTGCGAGGGATCGATCGCGTCGACGAGCAGCACGACGAATTGATCTTCACCGAGACGCGACACCGTCGCGCTCGGATCGACCAGACGGCGGATGCGTGCGGCCACCATGCGCAATACGTCGTCGCCCGTGCTCGTGCCGTAGAGCTCATTGATCTCGTGGAACGCATCGAGATCGGTCGTCACCAGCATCACCGGATTGTGGTGACGCTGCGCCATCGCAATCGCTTGCGTCAAACGATCCTCGAGCAAGGCGCGGTTTGGCAAATCCGTAAGGGAATCGTATTGCGCGAAGTACGCAATGCGCTGTTCCGCCATTTTGCGCTCGGTAATGTCGAATGCAACCGCAATCGTCCCGACGATGCTACCGTCTACGTCGCGTAAAGGCTCGACGTGTCCGGCAAACGTCTTGCCTCCCCAGATCATCTCGTAATCCGAAGCGCCACCTTGAAGTGCCTGAAGGTGGGCGTGACGGATTGGAAAGCGCGACTCGTCCGCAAGCAGCGCCGACGCGGCAACGTGGGTGCCGATCAACGCATTGGGATCATCGGGCACTTGCGATAGCTGCGCCCCTTCTACCGACGTGACGGTTAGGTTCGTATCGCACGATATAACCAGCGCAGGTAGCTGCTCGAAGAGCAAGCGCAGCCGCGTCTCCCGCTCGCGCAGTTGCCGCTCCATCAACGTGCGGGCACGGCGCAGCTCAGCGTCGCGAAGCGCTCGCTCCGCGGCGGGTCCCAAGCGCTCCAGATTATTTTTGAAGATGTAGTCGTATGCGCCTCGGCGGATCGTCTCGACGGCGGCTTCCTCTCCAACTGCGCCGGAGATAATCAGGCATGGACTATCGCATTCCATCGCGCGCATCAGATCCAACATTGCCGTCGCTTTGAAATGCGACATGGAATAGTCGCACAAAATGAGATCCCAGCTACGGTTTGCCAAGGCCTCTTCGGCGGCATCGCGATCCTCGACGCGAAGACTCTCGACAGTATAGCCGTGCCGCGCGATCGCTAAGACGTTGAGTTTCGCGTCGTCGGGGGAATCGTCAACGCAGAGCACGTTGAGTTTTACCAACGAAAGCTCGGGCCGTATAGCAGAAGCGTCGGCCATAGAACAAGATTCTGCGGAGAATCTCATTGGCCCCGCCGCTATAATGCTTTCTTTACGCCCAGTGC
>JASHZC010000006.1 GCA_030042755.1 Vulcanimicrobiota bacterium
GCCGAGACGGCGATGCGCGAGGCGAATGAGAAATTCTATCGGCGTTTCAGCTTCATGGAAGAGCGGGCCGCTGCAGACGGCAAGGTTCTCTCCGACCTTTCACTGGACGAACTCGAGGAACTGTGGCAGCTGGCGAAGACGCAAGCAGCGTAACCTCGCTCATCCGTCTGCGGATGAGCGCGCACGACGCGCATTACGGTGGCGACTTAGTCGATGGTGCGCGCATGCTCGCGCTGTTCGGGGACGTCGCGACCGAATTGCTCATCCGGCTCGACGGCGACGAGGGACTTTTCGTCGCGTACGATCGGGTGGAGTTTCTCGCGCCGGTTTATGCCGGCGATTACATCGAGGCCACCGGACGCATAACGCGGATCGGCAATACGTCGCGCGCGATGACGTTCGAGGCGCGCAAAGTCATCGCCGCTCGAACCGACGTGAGCGAAAGCTCGGCGGACTTTCTAAGAGACCCGATTGTCGTTTGCCGCGCGAGCGGCACGTGCGTGACGCCGAAAGACAAGAAGCGGAACTAACGCTAGACCAATCGTGCGTGGGTACGCTTTTTCCAGAAGAGCTTGTAGTAGGTGAGTTGCGCGGAGAGCACTGCAAGGTAGTAGCACGGATAGCCGAGCCACACGCCGGGAAGCCCGAAGTGGCGCATGCCAAGATACGCAACGGGCACCTCGACGATCCAGATCGCGGCGACGCCGTTGATCGTCGGCCAGAGCACCGTTCCGCTGCTGCGCATCACGCCGCTGATTACCGCGCTGTTTCCGAACAGGAGATACGACCAGAGCGTAATCATTAGCAATTGGTGCGCAATTTTCACCGTTGGTTCGTCGGTTACGAACCAGCGCAAGATAAAAAACGCGGACGCGTAGCAGATTGCGATCAGGATGCCGCCGATGATGTAGTTGAGCGTAACTGCCGAGCGCACGACGCTGCCGAGCTTGTCCTCGCGTCGCGCACCGATGCACTGCGCGCCGAAAATCGACGCCGCTATACCGATCGAGATCGCCGGGAACTGCACGTATGCAATGATTTGGTTGACCGCGCCGTACGCGGCCGTAGCGCGCGGACCGAAATGGTTGACAAAGCTGATAATCGCAATTTCCGCGATCGATACCATCACCACCTGAATTCCGGTTGCAACGCCGAGCCGCACGACCTTGAGCAGAATCTTCGGATCGACGATCATGTCGCGGGCCATTTCGAGGTCGAATCGCAGTGGGCTGCGACGCCGCGCGAGCAATACCAAGAGCGCGACCAGCGAAAGACCTTGTGCGATCGCACCGGAAACGGCAGCGCTAACGACGCCGAGTTGCGGGAGGCCGAACCAACCGCGAATGAATGCCGGCGTCAGCGAGATTGCAAGGGCGCTTCCGAAAACCAAAAACCACAGCGGTGTCTGGGAGTCGCCGACGCCGCGCAGAAACGTCGTGTAGACCAAAAATGGGAACAGTATCGGGGCGGTGAGAAAGACGACGCGCGTATACGTGTTGGCTTCCGGCATAATGGCTGCAGGCGTTCCGAGCAACCTGAGCATGAACGGCGAAATCAGCGTTCCAACGATCGCTACGAATACGGCAAAGAACAGCGTCGCGCCGAGAACCGTACCTGCCACCTTCTTCACGAGGTGTTCGTCGCGCGCACCGTACGCCTGACCGATCAGCACCGTGCTTCCGCTCGCAATTCCAATCAAGAACGAGAAGAGCAGAAAGACGATCGGGAAGACGGCGGAGACCGCGGCAAGGGCATTGACACCAATCATGCGTCCGAGAAAAATGAGTGCGGCCGTCTGCGAAGCGGACTGCAGGATGTTGCTGATCATCAGCGGCACCAGGAACACCAGGAAGATCTGCCACATGGGCTTGGATTCGTCAAAGATGTTCACGCCGATGCGACGCGCCGGGCTTGCCTGTGCCATAGCCCGTACTCGTATGGCGCGTCCGATGGAAACTCCCGCCGCAGAGGATCGGTTTCTTCGAATAACATGATATGTTGGGGGATCGATGCGGTTGGATAAGTTCATGAAAGTCGCGAGGCTTTCAAAACGTCGCAGTGAAGCGCACGAGGCGCTCGAACACGGTCGCATCACCAAAGACGGCAAACCGCTCAAGCCCGCGTATGACGTCAAGCCCGGCGATGTCCTCGAAATTCATTACGCAACGCGTTATGTCACCGTTCGCGTGCGCGAGGTGCCGCTACGCATGACGCCGGCCGTGAGACCGGCACAGTTGTACGAAGTCCTCGACACGCGCAAAGACGATCCGGCCGAGTGGATTTGATGCGCTCGTGAGCAGTGTCGCTTCGATCTCCGCCGATACGAAGGACGCGCTCGCACGCGAACTGCCGAGCGTGCCCCACTGTCGCGCAGCGCTGGCAACGGGACTCGCACTCTACGGGGCCGATGCGCGCCGCGACGCGTTTATCACGCATCGCAATTCGATCGCGCGCCTTTTCTGGTCGTTGCTCGATCAGCGCAAAGCTCATCCCATCGAGAGCCGGGCGGTGACGCGTTTGGCTCGATTGCCGACGTTTGCGATTTCGCTTCCGCCCGCGCTTCGCGCACTTCCTCCGAAACCGACGCTAAAGTGCGATCGCCTGATGGAAATCCGCGCAGCGTTTCTCGCGTGCGGCTCGCTCGCCGCCGGATCGCACGGCTATCACCTGGAGTTCGTCCTTCCCGAGCGGGGCCTCGCCGATCGTTTGGTGTGGATGCTGCGCAGCACGGGTCGCGCACCCAAACGCACGACGCGAAAGCGTCGCGACGTCCTCTACTACAAGGACTTCGAAGCGATCGTCGACGTCCTCACGCTGATCGGGGCGTTCGGGGCCGTGTTGCACCTCGAAGACGTGCGCGCCCTGCGGGAGACCAAGAACCGCATTCATCGTCTGGTGAACACCGAGGCGGCAAACCTCGAGCGAGCCGCGGCCGCAGCGGCAGCCCAGCGAAGAACGATCGAATACCTGGAGAACGCGTATGGGCTCGCGGAGCTTTCCCCGCCGCTGCGGGAGATCGCGGAACTGCGCCTCTCGCATCCCGACGAGTCGCTCGCGGAACTGGGCGCGCGCTGTAATCCGCCCATCGCCAAGCCGACGGTGTCGAGCCGTTTGAGCGCGCTGAACCGCTTGGCCGCTCGCCTGCGTAACGGCAGGGCCTAACGCTCCAAGCCCGTAGTTGCAGTGCCATGCGAATCGGGATCAACGGCTTCGGCCGCATCGGACGAAACTTCGCCAAGTCGCTCATCGAGCGTCATCCCGGCGTAGAGATCGTCGCAGTCAACGACCTCA
>JASHZC010000064.1 GCA_030042755.1 Vulcanimicrobiota bacterium
TTGCGATCTCGGCGCCGCATTCGATGGCGACGCCGATCGCATGTTCATCGTGGACGAACGCGGCGAACTCGTCGACGGGAGCACGGTGACGGCGCTCGTTGCGCTCAACACGCTCAAGAACCACCCGGGCGCGAAGATTCTCTACAACCTGATCTGCTCGCGAAGCGTGCCGGAATTGATCGAGAAGGCCGGGGGCATTCCGGTTCGTTCGAAAGTCGGGCACTCGATCATCAAGAAAACGATGCGCGAAGAAGACATACTCTTTGGAGGCGAGCATTCGGGTCACTTTTACTTCAAAGACAATTGGTATGCAGACTCCGGCATGATTGCATTGATGCAGTGCTTGGAAGTCTTTAGCCAAGCCGGTAAGCCCGTTAGCGAAGTCATCGCACCGATCGACACGCGCTTCCGTTCCGGTGAGATCAACAGCGAAGTCAAGGACGTTCCCGCGAAGCTTGCGGAACTGCAAGCGTACTACAAAGATGCGCAGTTCGATCGCTTAGACGGTTTGACGATCGGCTACCCGGATTGGTGGCTGAACGTTCGTCCCTCAAACACCGAGCCTTTGCTACGCCTCAACGTTGAAGGCGATACAAAGGAATTGATGGTGCGCCACCGCGATGAAGCGCTCGGGATGATCCGAGAAAAGCCGTAATTAGATACCGCAACCGGCCAGAGGGAAGATCATGGCTAGCACAGTCAACGGATATCATCATCGTACGCGCGTGGACTTACCCGAAGCGACGCGCCTTGAGGTGACGCAGCTTCTCAACGCCTCGCTCGCTACGGCGCTCGACCTGAAGACCCAGGTAAAACAGGCGCATTGGAACGTCGCCGGCGAGAATTTCTATTCGCTGCACTTGCTCTTCGACAAGATCGCAGACGACGTGGAAGAGGCGGTCGATCTCGTCGCGGAGCGCGTCTTACAGCTGGGGGGAACCGCCCTGGGTACCGCGCGTGTGGCGGCCGAACGCTCGATCCTCGGCGAATATCCGCATCACGCCGTCGACGGAAAGGAGCATCTCGAAGCGCTCGCCGAGCGGCTGGGGATTTTCTCCAATCACGTGCGCGGATCGATCGAAAAGACGGCTCAACTGGGGGATCCGACCACGTCCGACATCTACACGGAGATTTCTCGCTCCGCCGACAAGAATCTCTGGATGCTCGAAGCACATCTACGGACGTAGCCGTTGTCGCGAGTTGATACCGACGCGATGCGTCGATACGAGCAAACGCGCGACGAACTCGTCGCGCGTTTGCTTGCGATCGAGTCGTCGATCCGAGAAGGCCGGCGCAAAGTCATCGTGCGAGCTCGCACGCGTCTGGAGCGCGCGAAATTCGTCTTGGCCGTGGTCGGCGAGTTTTCGAGCGGCAAATCTTATCTCCTCAATGCGCTGCTCGGAAAGTTTCGCTACGAGCAGACGAGTGCGGGTAAACGCATCGTCGGGCTCCTGGCCGTCGATATCAACCCGTCGACCGCCACGATCACCGAACTGGAGTCCGGGCGCGCGGATGAAGCAAACGCGGTCTACGAGGACGGCCGCACCGAACGCATACCACTCGATGCGCTCAATCGTTTCATTGCGGTCGGCAGCGGCGACGCCGGCACATTGCACGACGCAACGAAGGAAAGCGATGCCCCGGCACGCGTGATCGTCAAGACGGACTCCCCATTTCTGGAGCGTGGTTTCGTCGTCGCCGACACGCCTGGTTTAGCGTCGATCAATCCCGCGCATCGGCGCGCGACGTTGCAGTTCTTGCCTACCGCCGACGCCGTATTGTATCTGATCGACACGCAGCAGCCGTTCACCGAAGGCGATGCGTCGTTTCTAGGCATCATCCGTCAGCATATCGATTCAATTTTCATCGTACAGACGAAGATCGATCTTTGGGAGCAGCCTCAAAGTGACGGACGGCCGGCCTGGGAGCACGCGTACGAACGGATTTCATCGCTCGCTGCCGTGCACGCTCCGGGCACCTACGTTTACGCGCTTTCTGCTCGCGACTACGCCGACGGGGTGCTCGAGCACGATCCGGCCAAAATTGAAGCGAGCCGATTCCCCGCGTTTCTTGCCGCGCTCGACGCCTCGTTGATCCGCCGCACCGGACGTGCGCGTCTGCGCCGCGCACGCGATCGAGTCGACGAAGCCGTCGCCGATTCGACCGCGCAAATCGAAGGCGACCTTGCCATGCTTGCGCTCGATTCGAACGCGCTCGAGCAACGACGCGCGAGCGTCGTGCCCGCGTTGCAAAACGTCGACGATGAAGCGCGTGCGCAGCGCGACGCGCTGGTGCAGAGCGGCATCGCCGCACGGTCGGCTCTGCACGCTCGCGCCGGAGAGCTGGCCGGCGACTTGCAGCGCGCGCTCGAGCAGGCGTTCGACACCGCCGACATCGCAAGACTTCGCGACCGCGCTCGGCTGCACATCATCGTCGACCGCGTTGTCGCGCAAGTCGTCGACGAGTTTGGGCACGACGTTGCCGGAACCGTCGTCGACGAAATCGACGATGCCGTCGCGCGCGCTGGGAGCATACTTCCGCTGCGCTTTGCGCAGAACGACTCTGCGGCGCGCGCTTTCGGCGCGGAACCAGGGACGTCGCTCTGGAGCGGCGACGTGCGAAGCGCGATTGCCGCGACGATCGTTCTCGAGGCGATCGGCGGCCCGGCGATCGGCCTCGTGCACGACATCGCCTCGCGCTTTGCGCGAGCGCAAAGCGGAACGTACATGAAGCGCGAGCTCATCGCAGACTTGCGAGCGGAGATTTTTCCTCGTTTTCAAACCGAGGTACTCGCCTTCGCGGGACACGTCGGCTCGCGTTTGCAGCACGTTTACGACGATTTGGCGCAATCGATCGCTACCGCCGTGCTGGAACGACGCGATGCGGATCTCGGTAGCATCGATCGCGCGCTCACCGCCAATCGAGAGGGGCGGGTCGCGGCTTCGCGCGCGGAGTTGCAAAAACGCAAAGAAACGCTCGCGAGCGAGCGACAATCCGTACACGCCATCGTCGAGCGCTTCATGGAACGGGACGAAGAGATCGCGCCCGCCGATGCCGGCTCCGATGTCGTGCGCCGTTCGCATGCCGATGCGTCTTTCGATCCTGCGCGTTACGACCGGGGATTGCGTCCCTCGCGCTGGCGTGTCGCCGTTCTCGGAGCGTTGCGACGCGGTAAGACGAGCCTCATCAATTCGTTTGCGGGAAGACCGGTCCTCACCGACGACGTTGCCGGCAGCGTGCGCTTTCCGATCCACGTGCGTTACGGCGAACGCGATCAAGCCTTTACTCTCGAGGGCGACGCGCAGTGGAAAGAGATTCCGTTCGAGCAGGCCAGCTCGGCTGCAGAGAACGCACCGGTTCTCGTGCTCGTCCCGTGGTCGCTGCCGCGCGAGCTCGTGCTGGTGCATGCTCCGGCGTTCGACTCGGGCGATCCGGCGGCCGAAGACGTCAACGTCGTCGTCGCCTCGCACGCGAGCGAAGTCCTGTGCTTGTTTTCCCGTCAGCTCTCGGATCGCGAGCTAAGCCTCTACGAGCGAATCGCGGAATTCAACAAGCCGATGCTCTTCGCGCACACGATCGCCGATAACGAAGCGCCGGCCGAGCGTCGGCACGTGGTGGAACTCGCGCAAACATATCTGAGAGAACGTGGTATTCCGGCCGAGCGCATCTTCGTTATTTCGTCGCTGGAATATGACGAGGCGCGTCGCGAGAAGCGTGCACCGGCCGGCTGGAACGAGATTGAGGCGTTGCGCTCCACCCTGGAAGCGCACGCCGAAACGCATATGGCCAGGCTCGAGCGCCTGGCTCGTGCAGCGAACGAAGCACCTCCCAGCTCCGCCGGCGTCGCGGCGTCCAAAGAGCGTCCGGCCGGTTTCTTTGCACGGATGTTTGGCAAGGGGCGCTGACCGGGGATGTGTCGAACCCGTGACATCCGGTTATGAGCAAGACGCTAGGGCCGGCTTTTTTAGCAGTCGGGGACGGAACCTCGACGTTCGGCCGCATCACCATCGATCAGGGCAGAATTACGGCAGTCCTTCCTGCCGACGGCCCTTCCGATCATCCACTACCGGCGGGTAGCGTCATCGCTCCCGGGTTGATCGACGTCCACACCAATGGTGCGGGCGACATGTTGTTCAACCGCGATCAAGGCAACGCCGTACCGATCGCCGCCACGGAATACGCTCGCATGGGTGCAACGGGGTTCGTCGCGAGCGTGATGACCGCGCCATTCGAATCGATGCTGCACGTCGCATCCGAGATCGTCGATGCGGCGCACGATTTGGAAGAAGACGGACCGCGCGGCGCGCGCTGCTTGGGGATTCATTTCGAAGGCCCGTTTCTCAATCCCAAGTTCCGAGGTGTGCATCGCGCAGAGTGGCTCCTTCCGGCCTCGGCCGAACGCGCCAAAGAGATGGTTGACGCGTGCAAGGGAGCGTGTTTGCTCGTGACGATGGCGCCCGAGATCGACGGTGCTGCCGAAGCAATGCGCGTGTTCCTCGGAAATGGCGTCGTCTGCTCGGCGGGTCACACGAGCGCACGTTACGGCGACGGTTTACTCGCCATCGGGCTTGGTTTTCGTTCGCTTACACACGCATTCAACGGCATGCCTCCGCTGATTCATCGCGATCCGTCGATTCTTGCGGCGTTCATTCAAGATCGGCGCACGATGGTGCAAGTCATCGACGATGGTTACCACGTCGAGCCGGTCATGGTCGATATTCTCTATCGGACGGTGGGAGACCGGATCGTCCTCGCTACCGATTTGATGCCGCCCGCCGACGAGAACTACCATATCGTCGGAGGCGTGATGCGTTCGTCAGATGGCACGATCGCCGGAAGCGCATTGCATATCGATCAAGCCGTGCGAAACTTCATGGCCTACGCCGACATTTCGTTCGCGCAAGCCGTAATGGCCGCGACGCACGCGCCCGCAAAGCTCATTGGGCTCGAGGGTGAGATGGGGCGCATCGCGCCGGGTCTGCGCGCGGACCTCTCCTTCTGGGATAAGGATTACAACATCATCGGAACGATGGTAGCCGGAACCATGGTGCACGGGCTGCGTACGGATACGACGACCTTGGCATCATGACCGAACGGGCGGCCCGCGTCTTGGAGGCCGTGTTTGGTGATGGATACCGCCGCGATTTCGACGTGCGCTTCTGGGACGGCACGACGTTACCCAGCTCGACCGCTCGGCGCGATTTTACCTTCGTCGTAAACTCGCCGGGCGCGCTTCGCTCGGCGTTCACGCCTCCCGTGGTGAACAACGCCGGCGCTGCATTCGTCGGCGGAGCGATTGACGTAGAAGGCGATCTGGTCAAGGCAGTCGCGCGTTTGAATGCCGCGAACGACGCGCGATCGCGGCTGGAAGCGGCGCGCATCGGATATCTTCTCGTGCGTCTGCCGCGTGAAACGAACCATCAGGCTCCCGGCGCGCAACTTCATGGCAAGCTCCATTCGCGCGAACGGGACGGCGCAGCAATTTCCTTCCACTACGATCATCCCGTTGGATTCTATCGCACGTTCCTCGATCGCGATATGGTGTATTCGTGCGCGTACTACGACGACGGGATCGACGACCTCGATCGCGCGCAAGCGGCAAAGCTCGATTATATTCTGCGCAAATTGCGGCTCGAACCGGGCATGTCTCTTCTCGACATCGGCTGCGGTTGGGGATCGCTCGTGATCGCGGCAGCGCAGCGCGGTGCGCAGGCGTGTGGGGTCACGCTCAGTCGCGTGCAGTTTGTCGAAGCGAATCGGCGGATCGACGAGCTCGGTTTGCAGGATCGCGCACGCGTGGAGTATCGCGACTATCGCGATCTCGGCGATCGAACGTTCGACCGGATCGCCAGCATCGGCATGTTCGAACACGTCGGACGCGAGCAGCACGCCGCGTACTTCGAGGCCGCATACGAAGCGCTACGTCCTGGCGGCCTCTTCCTCAACCACAACATCGCCGAGCAAAGCCCGGGTCGGCGAGCCCCATCGAATCCGTTCGTCGAGCACTACGTCTTCCCCGACGGCAAGCTCGTTGCAATCGCCGACAGTCTTGGCGTTGCGGAACGCCACGGTTTTGAAATTCGAGACGTCGAAAATTTGCGCGAGCATTATGCGCGTACATTACGCGCATGGGTAACGAACATCGAGCGGAATCGCGAAGAGGCCGTCGCGCAGGCTGGAGAACAAGCCTATCGTGTATGGCGGCTCTACATGGCCGCGAGCGCCGTCTCGTTCGACGCAGCGACGATCGGCGTATATCAGGCGTTGCTTGCGCGACCCGACGCACGCGGCAACGTCACGATCCCGGCTACGCGCCGAGATCTGTATTCCGAGCGACTGGCCGTCACGTAGCGCTTGAGGCTTGGGGCGCGGCCTTTGCAGCGCGTTCGATGTATGCTGAGCGCAGCATCGAAATCGCGGCATAGAGCACGACCACCACGACGAGCCAGCGGACCCATTCGAGGGGCAACGACTTCACGATGAACGCCGCAATCAACACGCCGGGTAGTCCGCCGATCGTCAGACCGATCGCCGCTTTGAATTGGTATGCGTCGAACTTGATGAATCGCGCGCTCGCCACCGGCATGAGGAAAGCGCACGATCCCATCATGATCGGAAACGCCGCGCGCGGATTCATGCCGAGCAGGCTGATCAGGATGAGGCAGGGCGCGTAAAGACCGATGCCGATCGTCATCAGCGCGCCAAGACAGAAATTGGCAACCATTGCGAAGATCAAGAGCGTGCCCGAAAGGCCCAGCGCGTCGCCGCCGCCCGGAATCAGTTTGAGATTCGTCATGATGAAAAGCACCGCGGCGGCAACGAGCGCGCCGCCCATGCCGATTTGCACGTAGCGCCGCGGCCAGCGCGCGACGAAGCCGGCCCCGAGCCAACCGCCTGCAACGGACGCCGCTATCAAGAGGATCATCGTCAGCGGATCGACGCCGATGACGGTGGTGTAGATCAGCGCCTCGGCAACCGTCGGCAGCGTATGACCGACGTTGAGCGTTCCGGGAATCTTTTCGTCGGGAACCAGCTTGAAGAATTTGAAAAACGACGTCGTTACCGCAAACGAACCGATGCCGAGCGTATCGAAGAAGTCGGTGACGAAGCCGATGCCGAGGTTCCCAGGCGACGGCCAAACGAACGAACCTTGCCGGCGCACTTCGGCGCCCCAGAGAACGACGTACACGATCGCAACGACGACCAAGGCCGCCAGGAGAAACGCCAAGACGCTCATGGGCGCCTATCGTTCGCTACCACCGGCCGTGCATCTTGTTCCAGATCTCGATCTCCGAACGCGGCCGCCGAAGCCGCCTTCTCCATTCGAAATACGTCGAGCCAAGCATGGCGCTTACTATTGATACGAAGAAGACGCGGTACCGCAGCGAGGATAGCGTCGAAAGGTACATACCGATCAGGAAGCACGAGATGATGACAAGTCCAATCCTCTTACTGCGAGGATCGGTCCCAGCCCACATTCGAGCCATGACTGCAATATAGACGATCGCAAGGATGGCGCCGAAAATTGCCAACCAAATCATGATCGTCGGCCTCCCTCAGCGGACTGCCGCGGCGTTGAAATACGAAGCGCGTGGGTGATGTATGACGATGGCCGCAGTCGATTGTTCCGGAACGATTTGAAACGCTTCGGTCAGCGTTACGCCGATCCTCGCCTGCGCGCCCAGGATACGGAACGCCGTCTCGTGCTGCGAGAGGTCCGGGCAAGCCCCGTAGCCCCACGAGTAGCGCTTGCCGCGCTCGGGATCGAGGCGCAATTCGGTGCGAATGCGGCGGTGCGTCCACTCGGCCAGCGCCTCGGCCGATTGCACCGAGAAACCGTGGAGAAAATACGATTCGCTGTAATCGCCGGCGGCCTGCAGCGCCTCGGTGCGTTCCGACGCGTGGCTCCCAACGGTGACGACTTGAAGTGCGACGACGTCGATGCCGCGGCCGCCGTCCGGTTCGCGTAGATAGTCGGCAAGGCATAAGTGGTCGCCGCCGACCTGACGCGCAAAGGTAAAGCGCGCGATCTCGTGCGCCGCATCGTCTGGATCGTAGACGACGACATCGTTGCCGGAACCTGCCGCGGGGAAGTAGCCGTACACGACTTTCGGCTCGAGCAAACCGCCGGCTTGCGCTTCGTGCTCGTACCGGCGCAAGCGCGGATCGAATTCGTTGCGAACCAACTCCTCGAACGCTTCACCTTTGGTATTGCTCGCGCCCCATGACAGCCGGTAGAGACTCTTAAGGTCGAAGCACGGCCAGAGTTCGCGCAGATCGACGTC
>JASHZC010000065.1 GCA_030042755.1 Vulcanimicrobiota bacterium
GCCGGCGCTCGAGGCGCACGGGTACGAAGAGCTTGGCGCGCGCGTGCTTCGCTCGCACAAGCGGTGGGTGATCGACGAGGGCTACATCTTTCGATTGGCGAGTGAGGTGCTGCAGCATCACGACACGGTGACCTTCGCGTGGGAAATGCTCCCGCGTTCAGGCGGCGAAGCGATCTCCGAAGGACGCGATTTTCTCATGCTGGCCGAAGACGGTCGCATGCAAGACGTCTATCAGTTCGTGACCCGTTGAAACGGCGTAGTTATCGCGCAGAGCCCGGCGCGGGCCTGGTGGGCCTTCACCTTCGCAACGAGGAGATCGGACCTCCGAACGGCCGCCAAGTGCTCGTTCGAATCGTCGCAACCTCGCTCAATTTCCGTGAGCGCATGATCCTGATCGACGGGCGCTATTCGCTGCCGTTGAAACACGATTTGATCCCGCTATGCGATGGAGCAGGTGAAGTCATCGGTCTCGGCCCCGACGTCACGCGTCTGAAATTGGGCGATCGGGTTGCAGGCTCGGTCTTTGCGCGCTGGATCGACGGACCGTTTTCGCGCGCGTACGCCGATCAACTCGGTGGATCCCTTGACGGGATGCTGACCGAATACGTGCTGCTCGACGAGGACGCGCTCGTTTCGATTCCGTCGCACCTCTCATACGAAGAAGCCGCAGCGTTTCCGTGCGCGGGCGTGACGGCCTGGAACGCGCTGACGTGGGGAACGCCGGTCGCGCCCGGGCAAAGCGTTCTCGTCCTCGGATCCGGCGGTGTGTCGCTCTTTGCACTGCAGTTTGCGAAGCTCTTCGGTGCGCGTACCATCGTCACGACGTCGTCCGCGGAAAAGGCTCAGATTCTTCGCGATCTCGGAGCGGACGACGCGATCGATCGCAGCCAGAATCCGCAGTGGGATCGAGTCGTTCGAGATCTCACCGGGGGAATCGGCGTCGATCGCGTCATCGAAGTAGGCGGTGCTGCGACGCTCGCGCAATCGATCGCATCGCTCGCGATGAGCGGGCAACTTTCGCTGGTCGGCGCGGTCGCAAAGGCGGGCACGTTCGATTCGAGCGCGCTCGCCGCCAACGTCTATACGATGCATCGCCTCGCGCTCGGAAGTCGCGCTCATTTTCTCGCAATGAATCGCGCCGTTGCTGCCAGCGGAATCCGACCGGTGATCGATCGTGTCTTTGCATTCGAAGACGCGCCGGCAGCGTTCGCCTATTTCTTCGAGCGCGATGGGATCGGCAAGGTAGTAATCCGCGCCGGCGACTAGGCGCGCGCCCCGATCACCAACAACGCCGCATCGGCAGCTTCTCGAATTTGCGCGTCGTCGTCCTCCGCGCGTGCCTGCACGAGGGCTTGCACGCACCATGGCTGACCGACGATCGCCAGCCGCTCGATCATGTCCATGCGCGTCGGCTCGTCGACCGGTCCATTCGAACCGCCGAGTTCGCGAGCCCAGGCGTCGCCGGCGGGCTGCGAAACGACCGCCGGCAGTTCGCGCGATGGATAGTCCGGCGCCTCTTGGCGCGCCATCTCCGGCACAGCCGCTCTTAACGTAGCCGCACGCTCTCGCCGAACCAGCCACGTCCCCAGCGCGAAAAAACACGCGCCGATCGCAAAGACGACGAGAAGAATTACGTAGCCTGGATTACTCGAGTGCAATCTGCGCGGCGCCGCGTAACGAATCCATCACGCGCACGAGCGCTTCGTCGAGCGTCCGATTGACGCTCGACATCAGGACGCGATGGAACTCTTCGATCGGCAATTCGCTCAAAACGGTGAGAACTTGCAGCAATTCACCGCGATAGCTTTCGAGCGCGTCGGTGCGATACGAACCGTGATACACCATCGTTCCGAGAAGTTGCGCGTTGAGCAGCCAGGGCGTTACCGCACCCAGCGGCACGGTTTCCAAATCCGGCAACAGCGACCGCGCTACGTCGATTTCGATCGCGCCGGCGATGCGCACCGTGCCTTCCTGCGGTGCTTGCGGCGATGCGGTCGGTGCAAAGCCCAAACTTTCAACGACGTCGCGCATCGCATCGCGGCTCTCGCGATCTTCGAGATCTTTACCGGTGAGCGTCAACCGCGGCATGCGCAAGCGCACGAAGAGTTTTTCGAGCGGCGCGCGCAACGCGCGGCTCGCATTTGCAAACGTGCCGTCGACATTGCTCGGCGCATTCTGCGCGTGTTCCGGAAACAGCATCCGCAACGCAAAGAGATGCTGCACGAGGCCGCCGGCACTGTTGCTTCGTTCCAGCATGCGCAGCGTATTGTTCAGACGCTCGGCCGAGAAATCGATGTAGAGCACCGGAGAAGTCAAATCCGATGCGGGCGCGGCAGTCGCGGCAGCCTCTTGCGAGCTGGTAATCGTTTGCACCAGCTCCTGCAACGCGCGCGGTGCTGCATCGCCGGGCGCGATTGCGGCAGCCGGTGCCGGAACCTCGATCGACGGAGGTTCGACCGATTCGGTGGGCTTTTCGACGAGTGGGAAGATGCGCGCGATCGAGATCGGGGTGCCGGCCGTCGATTCGCTCAAACTCGGCTGCGCCGCGACGCGAACCGTTGGCGCGACGATCGCACACGTCGTGCCTTCATCCCATTCCAATACCGCACGCGTGTCGAGCGTCGTCCCTTCGGCAAGCGGTGCCATCACCATGGCTTCCCAGCGAATGCGCAAATCGATCGTGGGGTTTACGTCGGCAAGCACGAGTCCGCGCGCCGACCAAAGTTGCGACGTGCCCGCATCGTCGGCGATCGCAAGGCCGTTGATCGTCGTGGACGATGGAACGTACACCGCGAGGTTGGTCGGAACGACGCGCACGACGAGGCGATCGGCCGGACCGTCGCCTTCGTTACGAAGCCGGATCTCGTAGTAGAGACGCTCTCCGGCATTGACCGTATCGGCGGGAATTGCGAGCAGCTGCGCGGTTTGCGCGAATTGCGCCTGCGCGTACGTCGACAGGTCGAGGGTTGGAAACTGAACGGGGCTGACGCCGCGTCCGTACAGCCACCCCTCGAGCGCCAGCGTGCGATTGCCGCTGACAGCACGCACCAGGCGCAGCGTTACGCGCGACTCATGCGTCGTCTCGGCAGCAATGTCGGTAAACGTAAGACCGTCACCCTCGCGCCGCGCTTCGACGGCGCGATCGATCGCCAGTTCCGGCGGCAACGTGAGCGAGAGCCGCGCGTCGCGTAGCACGTCGGAGCCCGCGTTGTGCACGCGGACAAGCGCGTCGACCGTTTTCCCCGGGCGCAACGGTTCGTGCGAAACCAATTCCCATTCGACACGTTCGACCGAGGGGCGCGAGCGCACGACCGCCGTCGCCATGCCTAAATCGATTGCCCCTCCGCCATGTTCGAGCACAGCGCCGAGCGTCACGGAGGAACGATCGGGAACGCGCGACGCAACCGTCCCCACGATCGCAAACGTGCGCTCCTGATGCGGATGCACGATGCCGAGTGCAATCGGCGCATCATATGGAAGCGTTTCTTCCGGCGTTTCGCCGGCCCGCAGATCGGTTAGGTACAATCCCGGTATCAATCGTAGAACGACGTCCGATTCCGGCGCGGTGCCGTCGTTGTACACGTGAACGGTGAACGCAATGTCTTCGCGCGCTTGCACCACGCCGCGATTGGTTTCCACGTAGTTGCGCGCCCGGCTGAAACGCGGCGCTACGCGTACGTTGAGTCGCCGCGAAAAGGTGCGCTCGCCGCCTTTCCAGCGTAGCGACGAATCAATCGGAAGCGAGGTTTCAGAGCTTGTGGGCACCGCCACGGTAGTCGAGATGCCGGCTTCCACGACGCGTCCGGCTGCGAGCGAACCGAGCGAGAACGTCAAGTTCTTAATCGCTTCATCGCTGACCGGCTGCCCGTCGACATGCGCGGTTCCGGGCGCGTATGCAAGTCCTGCCGGCAATCGAAACGCGATTTGCACGCGCTCGGCGACGCCGGTGCCGGCGTTCATCGCGCGCAGCACCATTGGGACGCTCATGCCCGGCGATACGACGTCGTCACTCGTTACGGTGAACTCGGTATCTCCACCATCGAAATCGACCGGCGACGCAACGACGACATCGCGCGATTCGATCGTGAACTCGGTCGTTTCACGCGAGCCGACCGTGCCCGACGCCTTGATGCGCGTTCCGTCCGCCAACGGCGAATCGATCGTGACTTGGTATTCTACGACGACCGATTGCGACGGACCGAGCCGCGCGCTGACGATCGTGGAGCTGCTGTAATCGAACGGTTCGCCTTCGATCCCGGTGATGACGCGGCCGTCGATGCGCGCGCTGCGCTGCACGTACGTCGTGTGATCGGGTGCCGGAAGCACGACGACGACATCGTGCGCACTCGAGCTTCCCGTGTTGCGTATAACTGCGCGTACCGCCAGCGGATCTCCGGGACGCGGCGAAGGCGGAGCGCCGATCGTGACCGCCGTCGCGCCGTTCTGCAACTCGGGCCGGCTGCGAACCAACAGTCGCTCGATATTCGAGCCGACGAGCGGCGTCTGATCGGTGATCAGTGCAGCTTGAAACACGAGGTCGCTGCCGTCTTCGATGGTGTCGTTGACGCGGAAAACGCAGGTGACGCGCCGCTGCGCGTTCGGTTCCAACTCGCCGATCGACGCGCCGTTTGGGTCGATGAAGGAACCTTCGCCGAGCGATGCGTCGTCGACCATATCGCCGTCCGCAACACGAACGACTCCGGGCGGCTGCGCGAAGCGCACGCGCACGCCGGTAGCCGGCGCGCCGCCAAGATTCGAAAAGGAAAAGGTGACGCTGATTGTATCGCCTGGCGCTACCGAACGTTTGGGCTCGAGAGCGAGCGTACGTAGACTCTCAGCCAACGCGGGTGAGCCGGGAGCGAAAATGCCGGTTAACGAGGTCGAAGACACCACGCTATCTCCTTTTCACGTTCATCGGCAGATGAACCTCGGCGGCCCAGGCTAGTCGAGCAACGCCAATGCCTGCGCGATACGGTCCGCTCTCGTGCCGGGATGACGCGCTAAGAACTCATCGACCACGCTTTGCCGTCCGTTTCCGGCCAGCGCGTGCGCGGCGGCTAACGAGACCGCTTCGGCCGGGTCGTTGAGCGCGTGCTCCAGCAAACGCTGCGAACGCTCGTCGTCGAGCGCCGCCACTGCAAATACCAAGTCGCAGCGCGCCGCTTCCGAAAGTCCCGCGAACTCCTCACCCGCCTCGTTGGTCCAATCGGTCGTCGCGCGCAGGGGCTCGCGGCCGGCGCTTTTCTTTGGTTCCACCGTGCGACGTGGCGCGAGCCACGCGTACAAGCCAAGCCCAATGCCGGCGATCAGCAAGAGCAACGCCGCTATCGCGATCGCCGACATTAATTAAACAGCGTTCGCCTGGAGCGACGTGCGCACCACGTCGAGCGCGGCGTCGAGCGCGACGTCGCGGCGACGCTGAAGCGCGTCGAGGAATTCGGTGTTTTCGGCCTCGGCGAAACTATCCAACCGTTCGATGAGCATGCTGCGATAGTGCGCGAATTGCGCGCTGTTGTCGGGAAGGAAGCGCGCGAGCACCGCCCATGCCGTCGCCGACGCAAGTTCGCTTTCGCCAAGCGCATCGGCGAGTTCCGCGATTTCCGACGGTTCGTAGTTGCCGCGCAGCACGACCGCAGCGCCCGGCGTTTCGGCCGGAGTTCCGCGCGCACCGGTTATATCGTGGAGCAGCCGCTCGAGCGTCGCGCGCATCGACGGCGTTTCGATGTCGCGCGGCGCGATCACGTAGCTCGGCAGCCGCAATTTGATGAAGAGCCGATCCGTTTCGTCGCGCAGCATTTCCCGTACCGACGTGAGCGCACTTACGTGCGAGTCGCCGATCGCTTCGGGGAAGAACGCGCGAATTGCAAACAAATGCGTTACCATTCCGTCGAAGCGCGCTTCATCCAAGAATCGCAG
>JASHZC010000066.1 GCA_030042755.1 Vulcanimicrobiota bacterium
AAAGACGGCCGGTTTAGAGAAACGAGAGGGCCCGCCGGAGCGGGCCCTCTGACGCTGACCAAGCGGTCGCCCGCTAGATCGTCTTTAACGGAAGAGCGTGAGAACGGTCTGCGCGTTCGCGTTCGATTGCGCGAGGACCGAGGTGCCGACTTGGACCAAGACCTGGAGCTTCGTGAATTCCGTCGTCGCTTCACCAACATTGAGGTCTGCGATGTCGGATTCTGAGGCTTGCAGGTTCGTCGCGGCGGTGTTGTCGTTCGACTCGTCGATTCCGAGGCGAACAGTCACGGCACCGAGCTGCGCCTGTTGCGTGGTCAGGGTCTGCAACGCGATGTCGATCTGGCCGATCGCGTCTTCCGCGCCGAGCGACGGGTTCTCGGCCGTCGACAGGGCAAGGTTGATGTTCGAGATGCGCAGCGTGTTCGTGTTGGTCGCTGCGATGCCGAGCTGGATCACGTCGCCTTCATCAGCGCCCGACTGGAAGTTGAACGCCGGTGCGGTTGCGTAGTTCGTCGGTGCGACGTACTGCGAGAACTTGATGTACGCCGTTTGGCCGATGTCGCCGAGCGTCGGTGCCGAGAAGTTGATCGTTACGCCGTTATCGACGCCGGACGCAAGCGTGATCGTGTCGGTACCCGACGCGAGCGTCTGGGTGTTGACGATCTGCTGCGTTTGGCTGTTGAACTGCGTAACTTCGATCTGCGGCGCGCCGCTGGTCGGGTTACCCTGGTTGGCGACGACTTGAACTTCGATCGTCGCATCCTGCGTGTTCGCGGAAGTCGCGAAGCCGGCAGGCGTGACGATGTTATTCACGAGGAAACCGCCGGCTTCGAGCGCCGCGTTCGCCGTGATGTTGTAGTAGGCTTCAGCGCCTGCCTGGTCGCCCTGATGGCTGCCGTCAAGAAGCGCTTGTCCGTTGAAGTTCGTGTCTTGCGAAATGCGATTGACTTCAAGCAGAAGCTGAGAAACTTCCGCCTGCAGATTGATGCGATCGCTCTGGCTGTTGACGTCCGACGCCGCTTCGACCGCAAGGGTGCGAATGCGCTGCAGGATGTCGGTTTCTTGCGTCAGCGCGCCGAGTGCGACTTGCGCCGCATTATTGGCGTTCTGAACGTTCTGCGAAGCCTGATTGAAAGCTTCATATTGCGACGTAAGGTTCGTCGCAATGGCGTTGCCGGACGGATCGTCGGCAGCGCTGTTGATGCGCAAACCAGAAGAGAGCTGCGTTACAACTGTTTGCAGCTGGGATTGATTGTTGTCGAGGTTAAGTTGAACCTGATTCGACAACAGATTCGTGGCAATGCTGAGGCCTGTAGCCATTTTTCCTCCATGAGTGGTGCTCGAAGGCACCTATACGCTAGCCTATAGGGAAGAGTGTCCGTTCTCCCCTATGCTTGGTATCGGCGGGTGATAGCCGTAGTTTAGGGTCATTTCCGGGGGCGCAAAGTCGCGCGATCGGCCTTTCCGGCCGGGGCCGCGGCCGGGGCAGTGATCGCCTCCTGGTTGGCGCGGCGGATCTCTTCGTAGACCTCCGAACGGTGCACGGGCACCGACCGCGGCGCTTCGATTCCCAGCTTGACCTGGTCTCGATCGACGGCCACGATCACAATGCGAATATCGTCACCAATCATAATCGACTGGTTGATCTTGCGGCTCAGGACTAACATCTACAAGGGCCCTCCTTGGCGTTTGGAAGGACCTTTTCGGCGCGATTAGGCGCTCTTACTGCTCGCCAGACTCTTCCGCGGAATGGGTTCTCGGGCCGAATAGCTCACGTTGTCGAGCATGATCTGGCGACCTTTGCGGTTGCGCAGGTTCACCACGATCGGCGCCATCAGATTCATCGTCATCTCTTCAGCGTTCTTGGTGACGACTACAACGCAAAGGGTCGTGAAGTCGGAGGCCTCGCGAATCTCGAGCGACGTAAACGCATAGGCAGGCAGCTTCGGCTCGTAGTCTTCGAAGATCATCCACGGATCGGCGGTCGGCAGTGCGACTGCCGGATCGTCAAGGCTCTGCAACCAGATGAAGCTCGGGTGGCTCTCGACGTTGAGCGGGATCCAGCGCCGCAGGGTCGCAAAGCCCGGAAGCCCCCATGGGAACTCGATCACGTCGGAGTCTGCAAACGTGCATTCTCCGAATCGGGGTAAGTCGAGTGTCGTTTGCGTTTCGCTCATTCGCTGTTTCCTTGAATTATAGCCGATCAACCGTTCTGTAGGTAATCGAAGAGGTCGCTTTGTTCGAGGCGGGTTGTCGTTTCATATGCAGCTTCAAGCGCAGTCTGTGTGAGACTGAACTGGCTGGTCGCCTGGGCCACGTTGACGTCTTCGAGGCTTGACTGTATCTGTGTATCGGACGTTTCCCGGGTCGACTCCACCGACGAAAGCGCGGTCACCGTTTGCACGGTGGAGCCGGCGCTCGAGGCAGCCTGCAGCGCGACGGTAAGGACGTTGTCGATGTCTCCAAGCTGCGTCGACAAATTCGTGACCACGTCCGGCGCCGTATTCAAAAGGAACGCGGTGGTGAAATTTGCCACCGTTGCCAGACCCGCGGCCGACGGAATGTCCGAGATCGTGAAGGGCTGGTCCCCGACGTCCGTCAGGGAAAGGCGCTGCGTGGTGTAGTTGAACGAGGCCGTGACCCCGGTGGCAGCCGTTTCTGCGTTGATGTCGTTTACTACGTCGGCCATCGTCGTTCCAGCGGTCAAGATGAACGACGTTCCGCCCGGCGAGAGCGACGACGCGATCGAAAACGCGATATCGCCATTTGAGTCGGCAACGAGCGGCACGCCCAGGATCGGCGGATTGGTCGATTCGAGCGACGCCATTGTCGTTGTCGGAAGAACGGATGCTTCCGGAACGTTGACCTGCGTGCTGCTCTCGTCGACGACGGATCCGTTGTCGAGCGTGTTGCGCAGCGTCATCAACATTTGAAAGACGCTGGGCGAACCGTTGGCGGAATTTGTGTTGAAGGCTTGCTGCAGCGTCACACCCGTAGGCACGAGTTGGCCGTCGGGAAGCCGCTCGTACTGCTGCACGTCGTTTGCTTGCGACGTCACCGCGGTCGGCGGATTGCCGATGGCGGTTACGAGGCTCGATCCTGAGACCGCAGACGTTCCCGAAAAAATGTACTTGCCGTCGTACTGGGTGTTGGCCAGGCCGATCGCCTCTTCCAACAACTGATTGACCTGCGTTCCAATGTCTTGGCGCTGCGCCGCGGTCAGCGTATCCGATGCGCCCTCGATCGCGAGGCTTCTTGCGCTTTGCAGTAGGCTCGTTAGGCTCGAGAGCGTGCTGTCGGTGGTCGATAGGAGACTGTTCAAGCCGGTCAGGTTGCTGCCGACTTGCGTTGTTATCGCGCCGTCGTTGCGAATCGAAAGATCCTGCGCGATGATCGTCGGACCGTCGGACGGCTCGGACAGCTCGATGCCGCTCGAAAGTTCTTCGCTCTCTTGCTCGTACGTTGCTTCGAGGTTGTCGATCGCGTTCGTCTGATTCGAGAAAATCGTCGAGGTTGCGATGCGCATCATGGCGGATGCCTCTCCTTAGGACCCCACACCCAAGCCGGTGACGACGGTGTCGAGCAGCTGGCTGAGCGTCGAGATGGTTTTCGCCGCCGCCTGATAGGCGGTTTGGTATTTGATCAGGTCTTGCGTCTGTTCGTCGATGTTGATACCGGAAATGCTCTGGCGTTCTTGGTCGATCGTCGAAGCGAGGTTCGTCTGCGTGGTCGCGCCGGTTGTCGCCGTTTGGGTGTCGAGACCAACCTGCGTGACGAGCTGACCGTAATACCCCTGCAGCGTCTGCGTCTGCGCCGAAGTGATCGTGAACCCGGCGGCATGGGCGTACTGCGGCGTGAACGTAATCGACTCGACGCCCGTAGTCGGGTTGATGCTGATCGCCGACACCGTCACGTTCTCTTGCGGGACACCGCCGCCCAAGGTGGCGTCGAGCGTGAGCTGCTGGCCGACTTGCACGTTGTTGTCACCGCTCGGCAGCGCGACGGTAATCGGCGTACCGGCGGTCGCAGCGGCGGGGCTCGTCGTCTCGAGCGCCGGGAAACCGACGTTGCTTTGAAACAAACTGGTCAGCGCGTTGGCAACGCCGTTGTCGTCCTCACCGTAGGCGTTGCTCGCGTTTTGCTGGACGCCGTTGATGTTGCCGGCTCCGAGCGCCCCCAAAAGCGACGTGTTCGGGGTGGCCGCGTTGTACTGGTTGTCGGTAATCGTGAACGCGGGCGTCTGCGCGAGCGTCTGCTGTTCGCCGCGCAATTGCAGGCTCTCGTTCGACGGGTCGCGTGAGAACTCGATCTCTTGCGACGCCGAGTTGTACGTAGCATCCACGCCCGACTGCAGCGCGTTGAAGCTCGACACGAAATCTTGCACGTTATCGGCGTAGATCACGCCGGGCACCCCGCCGGTGGCCGGTGGCGGCGACGACGTATAGGTGAACGTCTGCGCGACGCCGTTCACCGTGATCGTCAGCGTGCTGTTCGCGGCGAACGCGGCCGTCGGAGCATTGGCAATCGCGCCGTTGTTAATCAGCGCCTGCGACGGATCCACGCTGTTGTCCGACGAGTTCATCGGCACGATACCGGTCGTCGTACTCGTATTGGCCGACGTGTTGGCCATGACCACCGGCAACTCGTTCGGGTCGGTGATTCCGGCTTCGATATTTCCCGCTGAGATCGGCAACTGATTGTCGATCGGCTGAAACAGAGCAGTACCTGCCTGACCGTCCGAATCGTATCCGCTTTCGGTGATGCGATTCACTTCGTTGGCGAGCGTCGATGCGAATTGATTGAGCTGCGTTTCGTACGAACCGAGTTTGTTGTTGTACAGATCCTGCAGAGCAGCCAGCTGACCGCTGCCGAGCGGAACGCCCGGCGATGACGTCGACTGCGGCGGGTTCGTCGCGAAATAGACGTTGAAGCTCGGGGACCCATTGGAAGATGTCCCGACCACGGGCGCGGCAAGATTGTACGAGACGGTGTCGTTGACCAGGGCTTGGCCGTTCACGGTCACCAGCACCGACCCGTCGGTCTGGACCGAGGTCTGCACCGAAATGTACTGCGAGAGCTGGTCGATGTCGTAGTCGCGCTCGTCTTCGAGCGTGTTCGGATTGTCGCCGACCGCCGTCGATGCGCGGATCTGGCCGTTGAGCGAAGCGATCTGGCCCGTCAAGCCGTTGATCGACTGGACGATCGTCGCGCCTTGGGTCAGGGCTTGACTCTGCGCGCTGGTAACCGCAGCAGACGAGTTGTTGAGCGATTGCGCGAGCGATTGCGCCGAGGTCAGCACGCTCGACGCATCGGCTTCGGTATTCCCGGTTGCGGACGCATTGACGAGCGCGGTGACGGCCGACTGGAAATTGGTGAACGCCGTACTCACGCCTGCGTCGGGATCGCCGAGCTCCGACTGGACGGTATTGAGAATCGTTTCCTCGGTCGTGTAATAATTTTCGGACGACGTCGCGCCCCGGAAGAGATCGTCGTAGGCTTCGGTGTTGATTCGCTGGACGCTCGAGACGACGACGCCTTCGCCTGCCGTACCTGGAATGTTCGTCGAATAGAACGGGGAGTCGTCAACTGCCGGCGCCTCGGTCAGTTCCGCGACTTGCTGGGTCGCTCCCGGCGTATCGACGTTGGCGATGTTGTTGCCGGTAACGTTCTCCGCAACGGTAAACGCATCGAGCGACGTCGACATGAGGTCGAGCCCGAAGAACGTCGATTGCGGAAAGAAGCTGCTCATGCGTTTCTGCTCACCAGCACGCTGTTCGAGGGCGGAGGAATGTAACCGCGACGCTTGTACGTTCGCGGGGTGTCGCTTGCGGCGCGTTGCAGTGCCTCGGTGATCTTCACGAGGCGACGCATACCGCTCGCGATCAATGCCTTATTGTTGCCGTTGGTAATCCTCAGGCCGATCGACGTCGTGGTCAATTCGACCAGGCGCTGATTGAGCGTTGGCCACAGCGCACGCGGAGCGTAAAGACAAACCTGTCGTAGCGTCAGCGATCCGAAGCCGCGAATCTGCATGCCGCGCCGGCGCCCTGACGCAGCGTGATAGTCTCTTCGCGCTCGATCGAGCGTCCGTTCGCTGGCCATGATCTGCGTCGCTTCGCTCTTGACGAGCGCCTTGGTCAGGTCGAGCGCCGCCTCGTGCGTGCGCTTGAGCTGAATCGACTCTTCATGCAACGCCGCCGCGAATGCGTCCCACGAGTCGTTCACGGTTCCGTCCTCCGGTCGACGTCGACGTTGGCCTCGTGGCTCGCGTCGTCGAGTACTTGATTGCGCAGTTGACCCTCGAGTTGTTGTGCCAGACCAAACGCACCGTTCTTGGCAATCGCCTGTGCGCGTTCGTCGTTGAGCATGCCCTGCCACGTCTGCTCCGACGCCGACTCCTCACCGAAAATCGA
>JASHZC010000067.1 GCA_030042755.1 Vulcanimicrobiota bacterium
TGGTTCGCGAAGATCTTCGGATTCAACGGAAACATGCAGACAACGGCGATCGCCGTCGTGGAATCGAAACAGGCCGGCGCCGGCTGTTTGTTCGTCCTTGACGGAAATCTGGATGCGACCGGGATAGGTGTTGACACTCCCAATTGCGGCGCAGTGATCAACGGCAATATTGACACCACCGGTGGTACTATCGACGCCGACTATGTCGGCTATTCCGGCAGCCTAGACGACACCGGTACAGACTTTGACGAAGCACAAGCAACGAAAATGCTTCCAGCGGCTAACCCGTGTGCTGCGATCACCGGATGCAATTACTTGACGAACAACCCGCCGGCAACGCCGGCGCCAACGTCTGGTTGCGCTTCGCTCAGTGTGACCGGCAAATCCGACTATCAAATCCCCGCTGGGTGCTATAGCAGCATCTCACTTACCAGTACGACCGCCGTGGAGGAGGCGGGAACTTGGAATGTCGGGTCTTTGAATATTACCGGTGGGAGCCTAACCATGGAGCCCGGAGACTACGGTGCGATTTCAACGACCGGTATCCCCATAGCCCTCGATCCCGGATTTTTCTATTTTGGGGGAAGCCTTTCGAACACCGGCGGCTCGATAACTGGATCGGGGGTAACCATTTATCAGGCCGGCGGCGCATTCAACTCCACCGGTCCAACCGATTCACTCTCCGCGTGTACAACTTCTTGCACGAATGGCGCAGTCTCCGGCGTCCTCTACTTTCAACCGCCTTCTAATACAACGACTTCATCCTTTACAGGGGCAGGAGCCAATTACAGCGGCCTGGTCTATGCCCCGTCCGCCACCGTGGATATGACAGGTGGAGGCACGGGCTACGTCATTTACGTGGTTGGGAACGCAGACATCACCGGCAGCACTTTGACTAGTGCGGCTCCGACGCCGGCTCCTAGCGCCGGTCCTACTCCAACGGGCCTCTTCATCAAGGATGCCGTGCTGGCGTATTAATCAAAAGACCGCGAACGAAACATCAGATCCGGCTCAGTAGGTCTGCGCCGTTTAGAGGAGGTTTCGAAGAATGCCCAGCACGTTTAGTGCTGGGCATCGCGGCAGTTTTGGCACGGTGCCACCTACGCGACATTGTGGAGGCATCAATGAACCGTGTCCAGCGGCTGAGTTCGGTCATGTCCGGCGCGCTGCTCGTTTTTCTTCTGTGCGCCGGCGCGGCTGCGCCGGCGAGCGCCGCAGGCCCGCAGCTCGATCCGTCGCTCGCTACGGCGAGCAACCCAATGACGGTCGTCCTGGACGAGCGCACCGCGCCGCTCGGTTATGCGTACACGCACATGACGATTCCGGTGCAGCCGGGTCCGTTTACGCTCGTCTATCCGGAGTGGATTCCAGGAGAACACGGGCCGACGGGACCGCTGCACAATATGTCGGAGTTGCGCATCAGCGCGAACGGTCAGCCGATCGCGTGGCAACGCGATCAGGTCGATATGTATGCGTTCCATATCGTCGTGCCGGCCGGCGTCACGAGAGTAAACGCCGATTTCACCGTACTGCTGAATCAGCCGAACAATTTCGTCGACGGTCAACTCGCCACGCGCAACATCATGGTCGGCAACTGGAACCGGTACATTCTGTATCAGCCCAATATCGACAACACGAAGTACTACGTTACCGCAAGCCTGATTTTGCCCGCAGACTGGGACTACGCAAGCGCTCTTCCCGTCGCGTCGCGCAACGGCAATCACATCGACTTCAAGACGGTCACGCTGGAAACGCTGGTCGACTCGCCGACGGATTCGGGCCGCTACTACCGCCACATCGTCACGTGGAGCGGGCAAGGAACGCACACGTATCTCGATCTGTTCGCCGATCAGCCGGAAGATCTCGACATCTCTAAGGACGTGCTGGCCGAGTACAAGCGTATGACGCCCGAAGCCATGGCGCTCTACGGCGGCCGGCATTGGAACGTCTATCACTCGGAACTGACGTTGAGCGATTTGATTCCGCCGCAAGGGATCGAACACCACCAGTCCAGTGACGATCGCGCGGCCGATGATTTCATGACAAATCCTATGGAACAGCTCGCCGGCGGCGATCTGTTAACGCACGAGTTTTCACACTCGTGGAACGGAAAGTACCGCCGTCCCTTCGATCTGCAACAGCCGAATTTCAATCTGCCGTTCCCCGAGCACACCGAACTGCTCTGGCAGTACGAAGGCATGAATCAATACATGGGCGACTTGATCGCGTTCCGTTGCGGAATCAAAGGTAAGGCATCGGACTATCCGGACTATTTCGCGGTGCTTTACGCGCAAATGGCCTATGAGCCGGGACGCAACACGACGCCGATCATCGATCTGACGACCGGGGCGCCCTACTACTACGCAACCGGAGGCGATTACCCGTCACTACGACGGACCTCCGGTGATTTCTACACCGAAGGCGAGCTGATGTGGATCGACGCAGACACGATCATCCGCCAGCTCACGCACGGCAAGAAATCGCTCGACAACTACGTCCAGGTCTTTGCCGGAGGCACGACGTCACCGAAGGTGGTCACCTACACCCGCGCCGATCTCGAGCATTATTTGAACGAAGTCGTACCGTACGATTGGCATGGATTCTTCCAGAAATATGTTTACTCGATCGCGCCGCAGCCGCCGACCGACGAAATCGCGCGCGCCGGCTTCCGTTTTGTCCTCACCGATCAGCCGAACAAATACGAGACGGCAATCGAAACACTTGGCAAAATGGTTGATTCGTGGTACGACACGGGCTTAGCCATCGGCGACGACGGCTCGGTTCAGGACGTGCGTCAGAACTCTGCGGCGTGGGACGCCGGATTTGGCGTCGGCATGAAGATCGTTGCCGTCAACAATCGTGAATTCACACCGGATGTCTGGCATCTGGCGGTCAAGGCGACCGCGGGCAGCTTCAATCCGATGACGGTGCTCGTCGAACAAGGCGGACACTATCAGGATCTGACGTTGCACTATCACGGTGGCCTCAAGATCCCGCACCTCGTACGGGTTCCTGGAACACACGACATGTTCGCCGACATCATGCGGCCGCACGCGAAATAATGGGAGTAACAATGAAGCACGTGATGCTTGCCGCATGCGCGGCCGCCGCTCTAGCGCTCGCGCCCGTCATGCAAGCCGGCGCGCAGGGCGCACTGCACCTCGATCAATCTCTCGCGACCCAGAATAACCCCATGACGATCGTGCTCGACGCGCGCAAGGCGCCGCTCGGGATCGCCTACTCGCACATGACGATTCCCGTCTCGCCCGGCGCGTTCACGATCGATTATCCGGAGTGGATTCCCGGCGAACACAGCGCGAGCGGGCCGCTCAACAACATGTCGGAACTTCGCGTCACCGCCAACGGCAAGCCGCTACGCTGGGACCGCGATCAGGTCGACTTGTACGCATTCCACGTCAACGTTCCGCAAGGCGTGAGTACGATCGACGTCGACTTCACGGTCTTGCTCAACGGTCCGGAACGGCCGTTCGCCACACGCAACATCATGGTCGGCAACTGGAACCGGTATTTGCTGTACCAGCGCAATATCGACAACACGCAATACTACGTCAAAGCCAGTATCATCATGCCGGACGGCTGGGATTACGCCTCGGCACTTCCGGTTGCGTCGCGCTCGGGCAGCCACGTCGACTTTGACACGGTTACGCTCGAAACGCTCGTCGATTCACCGACCGACATGGGGCGCTACGTCAAACATTACACGCTTTGGACCGGCGACGGTGCCAGCGCGTACCTCGATCTCTTTGCCGACCAACCGGAAGATCTGAAGATCAAAGATTCACTGATCGATGCCTACAAACGCCTGATCCCAGAAGCGATGGCGCTTTACGGCGGCCGGCATTGGAACGTGTATCACGCGGAGCTCACGCTCAGCAGCGCGATCGGCTTCGAGGGAATCGAACACCACCAGTCGAGCGACGACCGCGCCGACGATACGTTCATGAGTAATCCGATCGAGCAGACCTGGGGAGGCGACCTCATTCCGCACGAGTTCTCACACTCGTGGAATGGGAAGTATCGCCGTCCGTTCGATTTGCAGCAACCGAATTACAACGA
>JASHZC010000068.1 GCA_030042755.1 Vulcanimicrobiota bacterium
TGGAGGAGTATCTCTACAGTGTCGTGCCCCGCGAGATGTCTTCATCGTGGCCGACGGCGGCTCTTCAAACCCAAGCCGTCTGCGCTCGTACGTACGTGCTGCAGAAGAGCAATCCGGTGCGGGACTACGACGTTGCGCCTTCCGAGCTCGATCAGGTCTATGGGGGGACGTCTACGGAGTCGCCTGCCGGGTGCGCCGCGGTCGATGCGACCGCAGGGTCCGTACTGCGTTTTGGGGGGCAATTTGCAGAGGTCATGTACTCCTCGTGTTGCGGCGGGCATACGGAGTCGTCGGCAGATGCATGGGGTGGAATGCCGGTGCCCTATCTCGGCGGCGTTCCCTGCACCACGTGTTCGCTATCGCCGTATTACCGGTGGACGCAAACCGTCGACGTTGCCGACCTGAACCAAGCATTTTCTCGCGAAATAGGATCCTTCGGGGCGTTGCAAGCCATCGTGCTCGGGCCGCGCGACCGTAGCGGTCGCGTCCGCAACGTCGAGTTACACGCCGAGCGCGGAGTTGCCGTGGTCAAGGGCACGACGTTTCGTCTGCGCGTGGGGCCTCGCGTGGTTCCGAGCCTGCTCATTACGAAAATCGAACCGCCGGCACAGGCGTCGCAGACTATCGCCATCGAAGGTGGCGGACTAGGCCACGGCGTCGGGTTGTGTCAGTGGGGAGCACGCGGCTTGGCGCTCGATGGTGCTTCGTGCAACGACATACTGCGTTTCTATTTTCCTGGTACGGACATCGAGCATGACTGACGGCGAGAAGCGAGAATCGGTTCGCCTGCGCAAATACATCGACGTCGTCGTCGAGGATCCACTATCGTCGATGCTGCTGCGCGGCGCGGTCGCGGATATTTCATTGACCGGCATGCGCGTGATTGCCGACCAGTACTTACCGGTCGGAACGAAGTACACGTTTACCATGAAGCGCAACCCGTTCTTGCGCTTGCGCGGCGAAGTTCGGTGGATCCGTGCCTTCCAATCGGAAACGTATCAGGTGGGCGTGCTCATCCTGGACAAAACCGAAGACGATCACAAGCGCCTCGCGAGCTTCTTGGATCTCGAACGGCAGCGCCTCTCGAGCGGCTGATGTCTTCGGAGGATCTTACCTCCGCGTACGATTACGTTTTACCGGCCGAGTTGATTGCACAGCATCCGCTCGAGCAACGCGATGCCAGCCGACTGATGGTGTTGGGCGCCGAATCGATTCAACATCGCATCTTCAACGAACTGCCCTCGCTCCTACGTCCGGGGGACGTTCTCGTGCTCAATCGCACTCGCGTGATCGCGGCGCGCTTGCTGGGTACCCGCGAACCGAGCGGCGGCGCTGTCGAAGTATTGCTCTTGCACCCGGTAGGCTCGATGCGATACGACCCTCACGCGACACGTTGGACCGCGCTGGTCCGCCCTGCGCGGCGTCTGCGAACGGGAACGATCGTGCGCTTCGATGCGGGCGGCCGCGCGCACATCGTCGCCGAGCTCGACGAAGGGGCACGTGAACTCGAATTCGATCTGCACGAGCCATTCGAGACGTTTCTGCAGCGTGCCGGGCGTCTACCCTTGCCTCCGTACATACGCAACGATTCCGCGCAGGCGCAGACTCGGTATCAAACCGTCTTTGCCCAAGAACCCGGCAGCGTTGCCGCACCAACCGCATCGCTGCATTTCACCACGGAATTGCTCGAACGAATTCGCCGGATGGGCGTTACCGTCGTGGAACTGACGTTGGACGTTGGGCTAGGAACGTTTCGTCCCATGAAGGGGGAGCGGCTCGACGAGCACACGATGCACGCAGAGCGCTACAGCATTCCGTCCGATGTTCCGGACGCCATCGAACGCGCGCGGCGTGAAGGAGGGCGTGTCATTGCGGGCGGCACGACGGTAGTGCGCGCACTCGAGGGCTCGTATGCTGCGTACGGCAGAGTCGTACCGGGAGAAGACTCGACCCGCCTTTTTATACGACCTGGGTTTCAATTCGGCGTTGTTGATTCGATGATCACCAACTTTCATTTACCGCACTCGACGTTGCTCGTTTTGGTAAGCGCGTTTGCGGGGCGCGACCGTGTACTCGCGGCCTATCGCGAGGCCGTCGCGCAGCGCTATCGATTTTTTTCGTTCGGCGATGCAATGTTCATCGATCGTAGCGAAGGATGAGCCTAACGTCTGCCCGCACACTACAGCCCTGTGAGATACGTTGAGTTCGATCGACCTGGCGATCCATCGGTGCTTCATGTAGCGCAGGCTCCCGCCCCCGTACCGCGGCCCGGCGAAGTATTGATCGAAGTGGAGGCCGCCGGTGTTTCCCGCGCCGATACCCTTCAGCGCAAAGGCGGGTATCCGGCACCACCCGGCGCGTCGAAAGTCCTTGGTTTAGAGGTCAGCGGTACGATCGCGCAGATCGGCGGCGGCGTCGACGGCTTTGCGGTCGGGGATCGCGTCGTCGCGTTGTGCAACGGCGGCGGCTATAGCGAATTCGTCTGCGTTCCAGCCGGGCAAGTTTTGCCCTTACCGCCGCAGTGGTCGTTCATTGACGGCGCTACGCTGCCGGAAAACGCGTTCACCGTTTACGACAACCTGTTGGTGCGTGCTCGCTTGCGCGAGGGTGAAACGGTGCTCGTCCACGGTGGCACGAGCGGCATCGGCACCACGGCAATCATGTTCGCGCTCGCCATCGGCGCTCGACCGATCGCTACCGTCGGGTCGGAGCGCAAGCGTGAAGCGGTGTTGGAAATTGGAGCAGAATACGCCATCGATTACCGCCGGTCGGATTTCGTCGAGCGCGTGCTGGAATATACGGACAAACGTGGTGTCAACGTGGTCCTCGACATCGTAGGTGGCGATTACGTCAACCGCGACCTGCGGTCACTGGCGACCGATGGGCGCATCGCCTGCATCGCTACAGCCGGCGGAACGGAGTCTACCATCGACTTGCGCTACCTTCTGCAACGACGCGCGACGATTCTGGGTTCGAGCTTACGCCCGCGCACCGACGCCGAAAAGGCGGAAATTGCGGCGGGCCTGCGAACCCGCATTTGGCCGTTGCTTGGGGCGCGCGACCCCATAACACCGGTTGTCGATTCGGTCTTCACATTTTCGCAAGCCGCCCAAGCGCACGCGCGCTTGGAATCCAGCGAACACATCGGAAAGATCGTCCTGGTGCCGGATGCCTAGAAGGAGAAAGTAGAAACCGATATGAGCGTCAACACACTGACCGCGTATACGCCGAAGAAATGGGACCTCTCGGGGCTGCAAGGCATTTCCGACGAGACCCTCCAGATTCACTTCGGTCTGTACGAAGGCTACGTCAAGAACACCAACACGCTGAACGAGCGCATCAACGAATTTCGCTCGAACGGAAAGAATTCTGGTGCCGACCCTGCGTTCGCCGAATTGGTGCGCCGGTTAGGTTGGGAATTCAACGGTATGCGTTTGCACGAATATTACTTTGACAATCTCACCAAGAACCCCAAAGTGCCGACCGGGGGCCGTTTGTACGATCTAGCGGGCGCGGGCTACGGCTCGTTCGAGAATTGGAAGAAAGATATCGCGGCGATCGGCGGCATGCGGGGCGTCGGCTGGGCGATTTCGTTTTTCGATACGACCGCGAACCAGCTCGTCAATGTATGGATCGGGGATCATAACATCAATGAGCTCGCCGGCTGCGATCCGATCCTGGTGATGGATCTGTGGGAACACGCGTACCTGCGCGATTACAAGCCGGCCGACAAGGGCAAGTACATCGAGGCGTTCTTGGCTCACGTCGATTGGGGCATCTGCGAATCGCGCCTGCCGTA
>JASHZC010000069.1 GCA_030042755.1 Vulcanimicrobiota bacterium
GTGCGCGGCCCAAGCGTCTTCAGACGAAACGGGAACAGCTGTGTAAGCGAATCCACCATGTCACACCCAGGTCACACGAGACTGGGGGAAACTGGGTTATTTGGCGTTTTCCGATGTCCGTTTGTTCTCTTTCATGTCGAATTGCGCGTGCGACCACGGGGGCAGGCAACCTCTTGATGTTGCTTGGAAAATCGAGCTATTTCAGAGGGGAAAAACTGGTGCTGCCGGTAAGGATTGAACTTACGACCTCCCCCTTACCAAGGGACTGCGTCAGCCGGAAAACCCTATAAATGCTAGCGTTGGCGGCCGTCGCTAGCCTCTAGATTCGGGCTTTGTACCCGGATTCCGTCTGTATTCCGTCGGTATCGATGTCAGGTTAACCGGCGCTGTCGTCTACCCGGAGGTACCTTTCGCGGCGGCCCTGCGAGTAGCGTTGTCGTGCTCGGAGGCCTTTCCGACGCGGAAGAACGCCCCAAACGAAAGACCATCAGGCCCATAACCTGAAGGTCGAAGGTTCAAATCCTTCCCCAGCAACCAACTATTACAGTAGGTCCTATGTAGGCGTAGCGGGCGGAGAGCTGCTACCAGGTCGGTTTCGACCCACCACCAGTGCATAGGAGATGATACTGATGGCAGCCCGGACAGTGAACAACCTGCCGCCCGCCGGAGGTCATGATGACGCGGTACGCTGTGTTCTTGCAATTGAATTGAGCAAGAAGAGTTGGATTGTTGCCGTGAACACGCCGTTGTCGAACAAGATCAGCCGCTACACGTTGAAGCCCTGCGACGGGCAGGGGCTGTTGGATCTGTGCGAGCGGATCGGGACGCGGGTTGCCGGAGAAACGAGGAAGCGCGTGGAAATGGTTTCTTGCTACGAGAAGCGGGCTACGACGGCTTCTGGCTCCACCGTCCGCTCGAAGCTCACGGCATACGCAACGGCGTGATCGACCCGGCAAGTCTGCAGGTTGATCGCCGTGCGCGTCGAGCGAAGACGGACCGCGTCGATGTCGAGCGATTGCTGCGATCACTGCTGGCGTATCTGCGGGGTGAGCCGAAAGTTTGGAGCGTTGTGCGCGTTCCAAGTATCGCCGAAGAGGATGACCGTCGGCTCAATCGTGAGCTGGGCCGGTTGATCAGCGAACGTATCCAACACATCAACCGGATCAAGGGCCTGCTCGCGATCCATGGCATCTACGACTACGAGCCCCTGCGCCGCGATCGGATGCAGCAGCTGGAACGATTGCGCACCGCTGATGGTCATTCGCGATACGCTCCTCGCCCTATGAGGGGTTTTCGTTCGCTATGCGATGGATCAAAGCTTGTAACTGCCGGGGAATCGGCGGCCGGCCAGATCGGGATATAAACCGCCACAACAATCTCCATCCCGCTCGGTGCCAGCGGATCATCGTCTCCGGACGCACCGCTACCAGCGCATCCCGCCAGTCAAAGAATTTCGCGAGTATCGATAGCAAGATTCGCGTTGCTGGATCGATCCGTCGCCGCTTCGCGCCGCGTTCAACCTAGAGGGCGAGCTGTCGACGCAGAAAAAGGTTCTCGGCCTTCAGGGACCGCGTTGACCGCAACCCTAGCCCCCACCAGCGCGGCAACTCCATCAATGCCTGGATAAGAATCCCAGAGACCGATAGCATCCTTTGATCATGCCACCATGCAACGAAGCGAATATCGGATTTTTGCGGAGGACAGGTCGCTGAAAGGTGGAGGAAGATCGCGAGCGGCTGATGTCGGATTGCATAGCGGAGATTTCGAGCTTGGTCCTTGTGCTTTCCTGGGAAGCATCACGTTCCAAGATTCGCCGCGATCGATTTTCGCGATCACGCGTCAAGCTTCCTGAGCTCTCGCCGCAGGATCTTGCCGGTGCTGGTCTTGGGCAGGTCGACAACGAATTGGATCGCGCGCGGCACCTTGTAAGCGGCAAGTTCGCTTCGGCAATGGGCGAGGATCGCGTCACCGTCCCCGACGGCGCCAGCACGCAACACGACATACGCTTTCGCCACCTCTCCCTTCATCTCATCGGGCTGGCTACCGACGGCGACCATCGCCACGGCCGGATGAGACGCCAGGACGCGTTCGATCTCGGCGGGATAGACGTTGTAGCCGCCGGTGATAATCATGTCCTTCTTGCGATCGACGATATAGTAGTACCCGTCGCGATCGCGTCGCGCGATGTCGCCGGTGTGGAGCCAGCCATCGGACTCGATCGTCTCGCGAGTCGCCTGCTCGTTGCCGAAATAGCCTTGCATCACCAGGGGCCCGCGGATCATCAGCTCGCCGATGTCGTCGTCGGGCAGGGTCTTCGCGGCGTCGGAGACGTCGGCAACACGGCATTCGGCATAGGGCACCGCGAGGCCGATCGAACCCAAGCGGTTTTCGCCGTAGAACGGTTGCATGGTCCCAGCGCCGGCGATTTCGGTCATTCCCCAGATCTCGAGCAGGGGACAGCCGTAGCGCTCCTGAGCCTCCGTCATCTTGCTCACGGGCATCGTCTGACCGCCGACCGAGCAGCGGGTCAGAGACGTGAGATCGTACTGCGCGAGCTTCGGTAGGTTGAGGACGTACATGTGCATAGTCGGTACGCCGTGGAACATGGTCGCGCGGTGGCGCTCGATGAGCGCGAGCGCCTGATCCGCGTCGAAGCGCGGCATCATTACCAGCGTTCCGCCGGTGAGGAACGTGCCGTTCATCGGAACGGTGCCGTAGACATGCGGGCACGGCAGACCGGTCACAGTAACGTCCGCCGCGGTGCTCGCCCAGATATTCGCGGCCATGCTCGAATTGAGCAGCACGGCGCGATGCGTGGTCATGGCGCCCTTGGGGCGGCCCGTCGTGCCCGAGGTGTAGCCAATCGTCGAGGTCGCATCAGCGCCGACTCGCTTTGGCACGTACTCGTCACGACCTAGGCTGATGAGGTCCTCGAAGGACCGAGCGCCTGGCCGCTCCGCGCCGAACAGGATGACATGCTCGAGCGGCGTATCCTTGCGCACGGCCAGCAAGGCCTCGCCCTTGTCCGCCGAGGCGAGGATGATGCGCGCCTGACAGTCGCATGTCACGTATCTAACCTCCTCAGGCGTCAGCATCACATTGATGGGATTGATGACGGCGCCTGTCTTGAGCGCCGCGTAATAGGCCGCGATCCACTCCCAGCAATTGCCGGAGTAGAGGCTCACGCGGTCGCCCGGAGCGACGCCCATTCCGGTTAGGGCGTTTGCGAGCCGGTTCGACAGCTGATCAAGCTCGCGGTAGGAGAACGAGCGGCCCTCGATGACAAGCGCAATCTTGTCGCCGAAGCGCGTTGCGGCATGCGGCAAGACCTCGCCAAGATGCTGCAACATGTTTCTCTCCCCTCTCGATGAAAGAGATTTGCGAAAGCACGGCAATATCGCCGTTGAGCGGTTCTTGTTTTGTCATCGCGTATGGAAAGCATCCCATCCGCGTCGCGCGAGCGCAAGCAGAATGCCGGGAACGGCTTGGCGCCTGGAGCTACAATGGCCCGTTGGTGCGGGTTCAGCGCCGGCGGGCGGCGTCGGTTTATGGCCGACCGAGCATGCCAAGACCTCCCCCGACACCTTTGTGGGCCAGCTAAGTTTCGGGAATATCTTGCTATTCCGCTTTTTTTGACCAGTGACGCAACGGGGTGCCCACACACAAATCAGGCAGTCCTTCCACATGGCAAGGATTGATGCCCGATTAGGAGCGCTATCTCGGTGATCCCGCTGCCAAGGCGAGTGAGGGACTTAAACACCTTTAGGGTTTCGCCAACCTGGCGGCCTTCGGCTCCTGCAACCTTTGTCAGCAAGACGCGCGGTGACCTGCGCAAAACGGACTCAACTCCTCTCGCTCTTTGTGGGCCGCTCGCGCCCATGGCGGTCGTACGGGCCCTGGATGCTTGTCCGCTTTCGGGAAGCCAACCGGGGCACTCATGTGACTGACATGGTGAAGGTTTTCGGATGCCAGCCGTTTAAGGGGTAGGTGTGGGCGCGGGCCAGCGTACGGAAACCGCCCAAGTACGAACCCGCGGGCAGCGAGCGCGATATCTATGGAGATTTGAGGAATCCGGTTGAGCGGCACGGGTGGTGCAGCGACAGCGAGCTGCGGCTTGCGTGCAATGCCGGTAGTCCGCAAATGTTCAATCAAGCCGCGGCTGGAGCGAGATAGTACTCGTGATGGAGGCCGCCCAGGATCGGATGGGCACCGACGGTGTACGATTCTCCTCGCCGATGGCGCGAAAGGGGGTATCAGCCAATCCAAGCACTCACGTCGAATCGTGCCGACGACGCGTTCGCAGATCGCATTGGCCATCGGGCAGCGAGGCGGCGATTTCAATACCTTGATTCCGAGCCTCGCTATCGACTCGTCGAGGTGTTCGGCGAAAATACTGTCGCGGTCGTGAAGTAGATATTCGCACTGGCTTTCGAGTCCGACGGCCTCGCGCAGTTGCTGCATCGTCCAATCGGAAGTTGGATGGGCGGTGACGTTGCAATGGACGAGGCGCCGGCTGCCATGTTCGATCACCACAAACACGTAGAACAGCCGGGGTCGAAGGCGGGCGAGGGTCGTGGGCGGCGGATCAGGAACGCCGGGGCCCAGGCCCATGTGCGGACGCCCGGTGTTGTAATGTGAATTCCACGATTTCAGAATCGATCGCAAATGTGATGCGGACAGGGACGACCAAGAAATCACCGGCAATGATCCCTTGGGCATGCACGCGCAGAAACGTGGACCAGCGCAAATTGCTCCGCGGTCGGCCAGGCGGGCGAGGGGGCAATTACTTCCGTACGGTTCGCGGCGACACCCGAATTCCCAGCTTCAACAAGAGTTCATTCGCGATCCGCTCCTCGCCCCATGAGGAGTTTTGGTTCGCCATGCGGCGGATCAGAGCTTGTAACTGCCGGGGAATCGGCGGCCGGCCAGGTCGGGATCTGAACCGCCAGAACAATCTCCATCCCGCTCGGTGCCAGCGGATCATCGTCTCCGGACGCACCGCTACCAGCGCATCCCGCCAGTCAAAGAATTTCGCGAGTATCGA
>JASHZC010000070.1 GCA_030042755.1 Vulcanimicrobiota bacterium
CGAACAAGCGTTCGATTGTTGTTTCCAAATTGTTGCCGCGGCGGGGTAATGTGTAGAGGAAATCACCGGTATGTCGAACCGTTGACGCCCGGCCTACCGAGGTCATCGAAAGGAGTTCCGGTTGCAAGCCATTGTGCTCGTCGGGGGAGAAGGCACGCGACTTCGCCCACTCACCTACGTAACGCCGAAACCGATGGTCCCGATCCTCGGCGTGCCGTTCCTCGCGCGCACGTTACATCGCCTAAAAGACGCCGGAATTCGGGACGTCATTCTGCCGGCCGGATACTTGCCGCAGCAGATCATCGACTTCTTCGGAGACGGTTCGGCATTCGGTTTAAACGTCACGTACGTCATCGAAGAAACCCCGCTCGGTACCGCGGGCGCGCTCAAAAACGTCGAGCAATACATCAAGGGACCGTTCTTTGTGCTCAACGGAGACGTGCTAACCAGCCTCGATCTCAGCGCGATGATTCGCTCGCACAATGAAAAAGGCGGTATCGGCACGATCCATTTGATTCATGTCGAGGATCCGTCGGCGTTTGGTTGCGTGCTGCACGATGCGAACGGACGCGTCACATCGTTCATCGAGAAACCGCCGAAAGACAATGCTCCCACGGACGAAGTCAACGCCGGGACGTACCTTTTCGAAAAGCGAGTGCTCGACTACATTCCCGCCGGTCGCAACGTCTCGATCGAACGCGAAACGTTTCCTTTGCTCATCGATAGCGGCGAAGCGCTCTACGCCTATACCACTAACGATTACTGGATGGACCTTGGCACGCCCGACAAATATCTCGAGGCGCATCGCGACATTCTCGCGCGGCAGCTCTCGATTCTGCGGTCGCAGCCTGACCCGAGTGGCGAAGGCGCGCCCGCGCTCCTCGATGTGACCGGGCTGAGTTTACCGATTCACGCAGACGCCGGCTCGTTCGTGCATCCGACCGCCGAGATCGGCGCAAACGTCGTCATCGGTGCGGGTTCATCAATCGGCGCGCGGGCCGTCGTTCGCGAAAGCGTTCTCTGGGATGCCGTTATAATAGAAGACGAGGCCGTGGTGGAAGGCTCGATTCTTGCCACGGGTGCGCGCATCGGTAAAGGTGCCAAGGTTGGAGAAGGAAGCGTCATCGGGCACCACACCACGGTTGCTCCCGGTACCACGGTGGAGCCCAACAGTCGGCTAGGATCCAAGGCGCCCCTAACTCATTCGTGACCCGTTGGTCTCCAAGCAAGCGGGTTTCGGCGGAACCATTCCTGGGGTATCCCTGTCAACGAAAGCAGGGGAGGAACCACCTTACATGGTGCTCTTATTCGGGTCGTATCCGCCACGCGAATGTGGTATTGCGACCTTCATGCAAGACGTAAAGACGTCGTTTGACGGGGTGTTTTCGACGCGTACCGATGTGGTCGCGATCGATGAACCGGGCGGCGAAGCCCGGCGCTACCCGCCGGAAGTCGTCGCTCGCTTGCGGGAGCAAGATCAGTTTTCCTACCCGCAAATCGCTCGCTTCATCAATCGTCATCCGGCCGATCTCGTCAACATCCAACACGAGTACGGGCTCTTTGGCGGCGAGCGTGGCGAATGGCTCGTCGGCCTGCTCGATCTCGTTGAAAAACCCGTCGTCATGACGCTGCATACCGTGTTGCCCGAGCCGGACGAGACGATGCTGCGCGTGACGCGCGAGCTTTGCAAACGGTCAGCTCGCGTCGTGGCGCTGTCCGTCACGGGTCGCGATCTCTTGGAGCGCGTTTACGGCATCGATCCCGAGCTATTGCGCGTCATCCACCACGGCGTTCCCGACGTGCCGTTTGCGTCGACCGACATGGCGAAAGCATCGTTCGGCATCGGACAACGCATGGTCATCTCGACGTTCGGTTTGATCAGCCGCGGCAAGGGCCTGGAATACGCCATCGAAGCGATGCGCGAGATCGTGCGTCGTCATCCTGAAGTGCTGTACCTGATTCTTGGAGAGACCCACCCAGTCGTTCGCCGGCACGAAGGCGAATCGTATCGCGAATCGCTGCAAGAGCTGGTCCGGTCGTACGGCTTGCAATACAACGTGCAACTCGTCGACAAATACCTCGATTTCGACGAGCTCGTTTCGTATCTCGCCGCCACCGACATCTACCTGACGCCGTATCTCAACCCCGCGCAGATCGTGAGCGGAACGCTCGCGTACGCCGTCGGTTGCGGCAAGGCGATTGTGTCGACTCCGTACCTCTACGCGCAAGAACTGCTTGCTTACGGGCGCGGATTTCTCTGCGAGTTCCGCGATGCGCGCTCGATCGAAGACCGCGTCATCGCGTTGCTCGACGATCCGTCGTTGCGGCGCGCGACGGAACGGCGCGCGTACCGCTTCGGCCGGCAAATGACGTGGCCGAACGTAGCGCGCGAATACGGCAGGCTCTTCACCGAACTGACCTCGAGCAACGTGCCGCTCGTTACGTCAGCGTAGCACGACGCGTGACGACGAGGGCGCTCGCGCCGCTGGATCATCTGCTGACCCTCAGCGATGATGTCGGCGTCATTCAGCACGCGCGCGAGAACGTACCCAATCGGTCGACGGGCTATTGTACCGACGACGTCGCGCGCGCCTTCATGGTAGCACTCGCGCGCTTGCGGCTCGTTCCGGGCGAACCAGATGCAGCACGGCTCGCATCAATCTATCTCGCATTCTTGATGGACGCGCAGCTCGAGGACGGTCGCTTCCACAACTTCATGAGCTATGCGCGAACCTGGCTTGACGAAGTCGGCACGCACGACAGCTGCGGACGCGCGATTTGGGCGCTCGGCTACGGCCTGCGCTATGCGCCTAACGATCAATGGCAGCGCGTTTGCGCTTCGATGCTGGCGCGCTCGCTCGCGAGCGTCGCATGGCTCGAGTATCCGCGTGCGCAGGCGTATGCGATCCTCGGCCTCGCACACGCAGCGAGCGCCGGCGAATCCCCGGCCTGCATCCGGGCACTGCGCGCGCTCAGCGGTTTCCTCGCCGATTTGTACGAGCGCGAGCGGCGCTCGGCATGGGAGTGGTTCGAGCCGTTCATGACCTACGACAACGCGCGGTTACCTGAGGCGCTGTTGCGCGCCGGCGCCGCACTCGGCGATGAGCGGTTGCAAGAGATTGGGCTGACGACGTTGCGCTTTTTAGAAGGCATCGTTTTCGAGGACGACATTTTCGTGCCGATCGGTAACGCCGGCTGGTACCGGCGCGGCGGCTCGCGCGCCCGTTTTGCTCAGCAGCCACTCGAAGCGGCGGCAATGGTCGACGCCGAACTTGCGGCTTTTGACGCAACCCGACTCGTGTCGCACCTCTCGGCCGCGGAGCGCTCTGCCGCGTGGTTTGACGGAAAAAATCTGCTTGGCGCACAGATGGCGCACACGGGTGGATGCTACGATGGACTCGAGTTGGAGGGCCCGAACCGGAATATGGGCGCGGAATCAACGCTAGCGTACCTCGCCGCAACCTACGCGCTCGCTGCGCATCGCACGAGCGTTTTGCGCCTGGCTCCGCAGTAGCTCCGCATCATTCGAGGCACTTTGGCCGTTCGCGGCGAAGTACGCTCGGATGATGATCCTGGAGTCAGAAGCACTCAACGAGGTACAAGCACAGGCCGTCGAGCATACCGACGGTCCCGTTTTGATATTCGCCGGCGCCGGAAGCGGCAAGACGCGCGTGCTTACGCACCGCATCGCGCATCTATTGCGCGAACGCCGCGTTGCGCCCGACCGCATTCTCGCGGTGACGTTCACGAACAAAGCCGCAGGCGAGATGAAGTCGCGTTTGGAGAGCATGGTCGGCGCGTCGGCTCGCGATCTGTGGGTCGGGACCTTCCACGCCATGTGCGTGCGTATGTTGCGCCGTGACGGAGCCAAGGCGGGTATTGCTTCGAGCTTTGCGATCATCGATGAGGCCGATCAGCGTCAGCTGATCAAGGACATTCTCGACGATCTCGACTACGACGAGCGGCAGCTTTCCCCCGGTGCGTGCCTGCACGAAATCAGCAAGGCGAAGAATTCGCTGATTTGGCCCGACAAATTTCACGAGCAGCAGACCTCGTTTCTAGGCGAGCGCATGGCCAACGTCTACACCGAGTACGAGCGGCGCCTGCGCGAATCGAACAGCCTCGACTTCGACGATCTGATCGTCCGCACGATCGATTTGCTCGAGCGCGACGAGAACGTCCGCGAGAAATATCAACGCAAGTTCGAGTACGTGCTGGTCGACGAGTACCAAGACGTCAACACGGCGCAGTATCGCTTGATTGCGCTCCTTGGTGCCAAGCACAAGAACGTCACCGTAGTCGGCGACGACGACCAGTCGATCTATTCATGGCGCGGCAGTGACTATCGCATGATCCTGCGCTTCGAAGAAGATTTTCCGGGCGCCAGGGTTTTCAAGCTCGAAGAAAATTACCGTTCGACGCAGCGCATCCTCGACGCGGCCAATGCACTGGTCGAAAACAATCGCACGCGCGCACCGAAGAAGCTTTTCACGCGGCGCAACGAGGGAGAGTCGATTACGCTCTACCCTGCCGCAACCGAGCGTGACGAAGCGCGTTACGTGACCGAGAAGATCAAGCAGATGGTCCGCGACGGCGCCGCCTATCGCGACTTCTTAGTGCTGTATCGCACCAACGCGCAGTCGCGCGTCTTCGAAGAGGCGATGATTGCGGACGGCATTCCGTATCGCGTCGTCGGCGGCGTCGGTTTCTACGCGCGCGCCGAAATCAAAGACGTCATCGCGTATCTGCGCTACATCGTGAATCCTTCCGATGCGCTTGCGTTTAAGCGCATCGTCAACGTTCCGCGGCGCGGCATCGGTCAGCAGACGCTGGCGGCCCTGGTTCATGCGGCGACGGCTCGTGGACTTTCGGTCGGCGAGGCGATTTTCGATACCGATCTGCTCAGAGATGCGGTTCCGAAGAAGCTCAAGGAGCTGGAGCGGTTTGCGGATCTCGTTCGCGCGTTCCGCGAGCGCGCGGAGTCGCTCAGCGTGTCGGATCTTCTCGTCAGCGTGATGGAAGACTCGGGTTACGTGCGCGAGTTGCAGGCGGAAGAGACGCACGATGCGCGGGCGCGAATCGAGAACTTGCAAGAGCTTATCGGCGTTGCACGTGAATACGAGAGCGGCGAACCGGAGGCGACCCTTTCGGGCTTCTTGACGAACATCGCGCTCATCAGCGATCTCGACGCTCTCGATCCCGAGGCGTCGTACGTAACGCTGATGACGATGCACGGCGCGAAGGGGCTCGAGTTTCCGCACGTGTTCCTGACCGGGCTCGAGGAGGGCGTGTTTCCACATAGTCGCGCGCTCACCGATATGCACGAGCTCGAAGAAGAGCGGCGTTTGGCCTACGTCGGCGTTACGCGCGCGATGGATCGGTTGTTTCTGTCGTACGCGCAGCGGCGGGCGCTCTTTGGCAATACGTACGCGTATCCGAAGTCACGCTTCATCGAAGAGATGCCGGGGCTCGACATACTGGAGAGCGACAGCGTCGTGCTGCCGCGTCCGTCAGGTGGTCGCTGGCGCGAAGTTGCGATTCACGAGTCGGCCGGCGCCGGAATGTCGATGAATCTGCGCGACGGCGACAAGGTGCGCCATCCCAAGTGGGGCGAGGGCACGATTCGCGGCGTTGTCGGGGCGGGCGGCGATGGGCTCATTACCATCGACTTTCCGAACGTCGGCCAGAAGATGCTCATGTTGAAATACGCGCCACTCGAAAAGGTATAGGCCGGCCCAGTAACTCCGATGTTGCGCGTAGCAGTTGCTGGTGCGCTCGGGAGAATGGGGCGCGTCGCACGTACAGCACTGAAAGAGACCGACGGCGTTACGTATGCGGGTGGTCTCGCGCGCACGCGCGTTCCGGATGAGGCGATCGTCGACACCTTCGACGAGTTGGTGCGCGACGGTCGGCCCGACGTGCTGCTGGATCTGACGACGCATCCCGACACGGTTCGGATTTCGACGAGTGCGCTGGAGTATGGCGTGCGTCCGGTGATCGGCGCGACCGGATGGACGGCAGGCGAGCGTGAAGCGTTGGAACGGCTTGCGATCGAACGCGAGTTGGGAGCGCTGATCGTGCCGAATTTTTCAATCGGGGCGGTGTTGATGATGCACTTCGCGCGCGAGGCGGCCCGATATTTTCCGAGTGTAGAGATCGTGGAACTCCATCACGATCGCAAGAAAGACGCGCCGTCGGGCACAGCCAAGCTGACTGCAGAGCAGATCGCGGCAGGTGGCGGCCCAACGAACGTGCCGATCCACAGCGTGCGCATGCGCGGACTGCTCGCACACCACGAAGTGTTGTTCGGCGCGGATGGCGAGCTTCTGACGATCCGGCACGACTCGCTTTCACGCGAGAGCTTCGTGCCGGGCATGCTAGCAGCAGTGCGCGCGGTGATGGGCGTGCGCGGATTGCAAATCGGGCTCCCGCTGCCCCTCGACTACGCTCACTCCGTTCGCTCCGCTCAGGATGACAAGAGCGATGCTTAAGGTAGCCGTTGTTGGTGCGAC
>JASHZC010000071.1 GCA_030042755.1 Vulcanimicrobiota bacterium
GCGGACGTCAGCCGGTCGTAATCGGCTCGCGATTTTTGATGGATCAACACGTCGAGACAGATGACCAAATCGGCGCGCGGATCCTCGGGCGTTCCGCTCAACGATCCGGTGACGAATTGCCAGTCCGGGCGTTTGCTTTCAGCGATTTTCAGGGCGGACTGCGAGAGATCCATACCGAGATATCGTTTTAGCGGCAGTGTGCGCGTGGTTTCGAGGTCGCCGCAGCCGACGTCGAGGACGCTCTTGTCGTTGAACGATGCGGTGACGTAACCGAGCAAGTCGCGCTTTTGCTCGAGGATGTCGCCGCGCGATCCAAGACCCGAGCCAAGTTCGGGAAAACGATCGTAGCGCCAATTCCAAAAGAGCGCGTTGTCGAAGTCGCTAGAGACGATCGCTTCGATGCCGACATTGGCGCGTGCGATCGGCACGTCGACGAACGGCACGCCGGTCGCGGGGATACGCCCGGAAGGTTCCATGCGGGAGTGATAGTGCAAGACATCGATGCGCGAGGTTTTCGCGGCGCTCAAGCGTTCGCGTGGGACGTGCACGTGAAAGTTCGCGCCCGGGTCGAGACGAGCCGGCGATATGCCCAGCTCGTCGAGCGTCAACGCTAGAGCCACTTGATCCACGTGGTTCGTGTACGTGCCGAGCGCGGAAATTTCTCCGATCAGCCACAGCGCGTGCTTGCGCCAGCTTTGCGCAATGCGCGGGAGCGCGGCAACATCGATGGAGTAGAACCCGCCGTTCAGATTGCTAGCGAACGTGAGCTCGTCGGCCGAAAGCGCGAGCTCCACGGGAATCGTTTTGGAAGGCGCGACGCCAGCGCGACGGTAAATTTCTTGGAGCAGCGGCAGCGGCGGATTTGCCAAGCCAACCACGTTTCCGGCGAACGTCGCTTTTGCGTGTAAATCTGGAAGCGAGAGAAAGAAGAGATCGCAATCGGTGAGGACCGCGCGATCGTAGCCGTCGAACGCGCCGCTGAAGCACTGTTGAATCTTGTTGCAGTACGCGTGCCCGCCATCGAACTGGGCAACCTCGACCGTGTGCGCGCCTAGGCCGCGAATCGTCGATTGGAAATGCTCGGACACGCCGCGAATGCAATGGACGAAGACGTCGTTTGGCGGCACCGCAGCGTTACGCAGCAGTGAGTGCGCCCAGAGAAACGCTTGCCACTCGAATTTCGGATTCGCGTCGACCAAACAGGAGAAGGCAACCTTCACTCGGTGGCTGCTCCGGATACGAGCTGCGCCGCGCGGAAGAGCGACTCGAATTGACCGGCGTCAGTCCACCAGCCATCGAGTATGTCGTAGAAGAGGTCGCCTTCCTTGATGTATTGGTTATTGACGTCGGTGATTTCCAGCTCGCCACGCGCCGACGGCTGTAACCGTTTGCAGAAATCGAAGACGCGGCGATCGTACATGTAAATGCCCGTAACCGCATACCGGCTCTTTGGCTCTTTGGGCTTCTCCTCGATGCGCACGATACGGTCGCCGTCGAGTTCCGGACAGCCGAAGCGTTCGGGATCGTCGACTTCTTTCAACAGGATGCGTGCGCCCGAATCTTGATTGTCAAACGCACGAACGTACGGTGTGATGTCGTCCTGGATGATGTTGTCGCCCAAGATGACGACGATGCGGTGCCCCTCGGCGAAATGTTCGCATAGCTTGAGGGCGTCGGCGATGCCACCCTCGCCCTCTTGGTACGTGTAGTAGATATCCTTCAGCCCGAATTCGGCGCCATTGCCGAGCAGGCGCAAGAAATCTCCCGCCGAGTTGCCTCCGGTGACGATCATGATGTCCTTGATCCCGGCTCGGCAGAGCGTCTCGATCGGGTAATAGATCATCGGCTTGTTGTAGATCGGAAGCAAATGCTTGTTCGTGACCTTCGTTAGCGGACGAAGCCGCGTGCCTAAGCCACCGGCAAGGATGACGCCTTTCATCGATGTGCGTATTGCCTCTTATAGTATTCGAGAAACTCACCGGACTTGAGTGGGCGCCACCACGGCTGGTTCGATTGATACCAGACGATCGTGTCGCTCAGGCCGCGTTCGAAGTCGATTCGCGGCGACCAGCCAAGCGCGAGCGTCTTTGAGCTATTCAACGCGTAGCGACGATCGTGGCCCTCGCGGTCCACGACGTGGCGTACGTGCGTCTCCATCGAGCGCGCGCAACCTCCGACGAGACGGCGCGTGATCTCGATGTTCGTATGCGAGTTGCCGCCGCCGACGTTGTAGACGTTACCGAGCTCGCCGTTTTCGAGCACGTGCAGGATGCCGCGTGCGTGGTCCTCGACGTGCAGCCAATCGCGGATCTGCAAGCCGTCCCCATAGACGGGAACGGACTGATCGTCGATCAGATTGGTGATGAAGAGCGGGATCAGTTTTTCCGGATACTGATATGGACCGTAGGTGTTGCTGCCGCGCGTGATCAGCACCGGCGTGCGAAACGTGTTCCAGTACGCAAGCACTTGCAGATCGCCGCCGGCTTTCGAGGCCGAATACGGGCTCCGTGGCTGAAGCGGGTCGCTCTCGCACGATTCGCCCTGCGATATGTCACCGTAGACTTCGTCGGTCGAAACCTGGAGATAGCGAGGAACCGAACGTTCGCGCGCCGCTTCGAGCAGAACGTGCGTGCCGAGAATGTCCGTACGCAGAAACTGCTCGGGGTCGAGAATCGAGCGGTCAACATGCGTTTCCGCCGCGAAATTGACGATCGCGTCGACGCCCCGGCCGATGGCGTCGCGCACGATGGACGGGTCGCAGATATCGCCGCGCAAGAAGCGGTAGCGGGAGTCGGTCTGGCAGTCGCGCAGGTTTGCCGGATTGCCCGCGTACGTCATTGCGTCGAGATTGACGATCTCCACGTCGGGACACTCGCGCAGCACGAGCCGGATGAAATTCGATCCGATGAATCCGAGCCCACCCGTTACCAGCCAGCGCTTCACCGTTTGCCCAGCACTCCTCACCGCTTCTCGATCAGCATGTAGACGCTTCCGCGATCTTCGATACGCGTATTACCCTCCAGCTGGTTGAACTGTGCGTCGAGAATGCGATATCCCTGTGCCTGCACCATATTAACGAAGGACTGCGGGCTGTAACGGCAGCCGTGCTGCCATCCGGGCGCCGGCGACACGAAATAGTCGCCGGTGTTGTTCGCGACCGATACTACCGTTTGCACGATCAGGAAGTGCCGCGCCAAGTCGTACGATTTGCGAAGGACCTCGACGGGGTTACTCACGTGATAGAGCCCGCCGATATTCGCTACGATATCGTAGGCGTCGCGTTCGTCGATCGTGTTGACGTCGCGCTGCTCGAAGCGAACTGCGTTCAGCCCCAAACGCCGCGCGACTTCGGGCATGTGGTTGCTCCAGCCGTCGCGGTTGCTGTCGATGCCGACGGCGGGCCCGGCACCGAGAAAGTTGGCAAGCATCGTGAAATAGCCGTCGGCGCAGAAAAGCTCGGCAAACGACGGGCTTTGAAAGCAGCTCTCGCGAGCCTTCCCGATCGCGAGCGAGATGTAGCCAAGCAGAATCGGCTCCTTGCAAAGCTGGTTCACTCGGAATTGCTCGAGCTGCTGGTTCTGAACGCCGAAGAGCCGATAGGAATGGTAAAGCGGTCCGAGGTCGTCCAGAACGTGAGGATCCATCCGAGGGATTGTCGGCGCACGCGCAGCCGTGCTTGAGGGGGACACAGGTACCCCCGGCTCGACCTTGGCGTACCGCCGTGGTATACTCTTGCGGCTGCCCTGGACTATGCCGGGGCACAATATTGCTAACACGCCCGCCAGGGACGGCAGGCGACGATGGCTTCCAAGACACGGATCGCAGCGCCATGAGGGCACGCGGCCCCGAAGCCAGATAAAAGGAGAATCCTTGTGTCTGTAGTCACCATGCGCGAACTCCTTGAGGCCGGCGTCCACTTCGGGCATCAGACCCGGCGCTGGAACCCCAAGATGAAGCCATTCATCTTCCAGGAGCGCAACGGTATTTACATTATCGATCTCGCGCTCACCGTGCAGAAGTTGCGCGAGACGTACGAGGCCGTCAAACAGATGGCCCGCGATAAAAAAGTCATCCTGTTTGTCGGCACCAAGAAGCAAGCGCAGGACGTCGTGCGCGAAGAGGCCGAGCGCGCCGGAACGTTCTTCATCAATCAACGCTGGCTGGGTGGTACGCTGACGAACTTCTCGACCATTCAAAAGCGCATCGCGCGTCTGCGTGAATTGGAAGGCATGAAGACGCAAGGCGACTTCGACCGTCTTCCCAAGAAAGAAGTTGCGCAGCTTCAAGACGAGATGGCCAAGCTCGAGCGATTCCTCGGCGGCATCAAGGACATGCATCGTCTTCCCGATGCGGTGTTCATCGTCGATCCCAAGAAAGAGCGTATCGCCGTGCTCGAGGCACGCAAGCTGAAGATCCCGATCATCGCGGTGATCGACACCAACTGCGACCCCGATGAGATCGACTACCCGATTCCCGGCAACGACGACGCGATTCGCGCGGTCAAGCTGATGGTCAGCAAGATCGCCGACGCGATCATCGAGGGGAAGACGGAGAACGAGAGCGCCTACGATGCGGAGAGCGCGTACGCGCAGCCGTACGCACAAGGGTACGAAGAAGAGGCGCCCGTCACGATGGCGCAAGCCGAAGCCGCGTTGTAAGGAGAACCGGTGTCCACGTCTATGTCCTACCAACCGAAACCCGACGAGATCAAGGCGCTGCGCGAAGAGACCAGCGCCCCGATGATGGATTGCCGCAAGGCGCTGATCGAAGCGAGCGGCGACGTCACGAAGGCGAAGGCGCTCTTGCTCGAACGCGGCGCGGCGCAGGCCGAGAAGAAGGCCGAGCGTTCGGCCAACGAGGGCCTCGTGACCAGCTACATCCACTCCGGCGGAAAGATCGGGGTGCTGGTCGAGGTCAACAGCGAAACCGATTTCGTCGCACGCAATCCGAAATTCGCCGAGCTCAGCCGCGATATCGCGATGCACATCGCTGCGATGTCGCCGCAGTATCTGGACCGCGCCACGGTTCCGGAAGAGGTTATCTCGCGCGTTCGCGAGGAGTTCCGCGCTGCGGTTCCGGCGGGGAAGCCGCCGGAAGTAGCCCAGAAAATCGTCGACGGCAAGTTGAATAAATGGTACGAGGAGCACGTACTTCTCGACCAGCCGTTCGTCAAGGACGACTCGATATCGGTGAGCGATCTGATCAACGCGGCGGTCGGCTCGCTCGGCGAGAAGATTCAGGTTCGCCGCTTCACAAAGTATGCATTGGGAGAGAATTAGCCTCGCTTGGACTCATCTGACAGTAGACCCAAGTACAACCGCGTTCTCCTAAAGATATCCGGCGAAGCGTTTGCCGGAAACGATAGTGGCGTCGACGTCAACACGACCCGCGCCATGGCCGATCAAATCGCCGAGGTCAGTCGTGCCGGAGTTTCCGTCGCCGTCGTCGTGGGCGGCGGAAACATCTGGCGCGGCAAGGTGCACGAAGAGGCGGGCATGGATCGCGCCACCGCCGACTACATGGGCATGCTTGCCACGGTTATCAATGCGCTTGCGTTGCAAGATGCGCTGGAACGCATGAACGTTCCATCGCGCGTGCAGACCGCGATTGCGATGCATCAGATTGCCGAACCCTACATTCGCCGGCGTGCGATGCGTCATCTCGAGAAAGGCCGCGTCGTCATTTTTGCCGCCGGCACCGGCAATCCGTATTTCACCACCGATACGACCGCTGCGCTGCGTGCCGTTGAAATCGGCGCGGATGCAATCCTCAAAGCGACCAAGGTCGATGGGATCTACACCGCCGACCCGAAAAAGGATCCCAATGCTACGCGCTTCGACCGTCTGAATTACATGGAGGTTCTGCAGCGCGGACTCGACGTAATGGATTCGACCGCCATGGCGCTGTGCATGGACAACAACCTTCCGATCGTCGTGTTCGACATGGCGACTCCCGGCAACATCCGCCGAGTGATCTTTGGTGACCAAATCGGCACGATCGTTGAGCGCGAACCGGATTTAAGCGTCGGAGGCGTAAGATAGGGTAAGATCATGGCCGATTTTTTCAAAGACGTCGAAGCGAAAATGAACAAATGCGTCGATGCAACGCGTTCGGAATTCGCGGCCATACGCACGGGCCGCGCCACGCCCGCGCTCCTCGACCGTCTGCACGTCGAAGCGTACGGCGCCGCAGTCCCGCTCAAGCAGGTCGCGACGGTGAGCACGCCCGACGCGCGGACGCTGGTGATCGCCGCGTTCGATAAAGGCGTCGTTGGCGAGATTCGCAAGGCCATTGAAAAAAGCGACCTCGGCATCACGCCGAACGTCGACGGCACGACGATCCGCTTGACCATTCCGCCGCTAAACGAAGAGCGGCGCAAAGACCTCGTGAAAGTGGTGAAGAAGAAAGCCGAGGACGGGAAAGTTGCGGTGCGCAACGTGCGGCACAAGGCGCACGACGACCTCAAAGCGCAACAGAAGAACCACGAGATCACCGAAGACGACGGAAAGCGCAAGCAAGATCAATTGCAGAAGATGACCGACCGTTTCGTCAAGGAAATCGACTCGCTGGTCGCAACCAAAGAAAAAGACATCATGGAGGTCTAACGGCCTCCGCTGTGTCCGATTCGAACGCCGATCTCACCCTGATGTCTGAAGTGGAAGCACGCGCGGCCTTAGCTGGACGCCGCTTGCACCTGGCCGTGCTCGCGCCCGTCGGCTCTTGGCTTGGCGTGGGACGCCTGCGCGTTCTGCGCGCGACCGAACGGGACGACGAGATCGATCTCGTCTGCGGATACGAATCCTACCAGCCGCTGGAACGTCTCGAGGCCAGATCGTGATTGCAACTGCCGGCGAGATCGTCCCGCGGCACGTCGCCATCATCATGGACGGCAATCGCCGCTGGGCGCGCGCGAACGGCCTCCCGGCGATCGAGGGGCATCGCCGCGGAATCATCGCGCTGCGAAACGTGACACGCGTCGCGACCGACTTAGGCATCGAGATCGTCACCGTGTACGGCTTCTCGACCGAGAACTGGCGGCGGGACGCCAAAGAGATCGCATTCCTCTTCGACCTTTGCGTCTATTTCGCCAAGACCGAGCTGGCCGAATTGCAACGCAATAACGTGCGCGTGCGCGTCATCGGTGACTGGCAAGCGCTGCCGGAACGCTCGCGCGGTGCGCTGGAGCAGTTGCAGACGGCGACCGCTGCGAACACGGGCTTGGTGTTGAACCTTGCGGTGAACTATAGCTCGCGTAGCGAACTCGAGCGCGCCGTTCGCGCGATCGCTTGCGACGTGGCGCGTGGCGTCCTTGCTCCGGAGCGGATCGACGACGATTTGATTTCGTCCTACCTATACACCGCGGGCGTTCCCGATCCCGATTTGCTGATCCGTCCGGGCGGAGAGCAGCGGCTGTCGAACTTCTTGCTCTATCAGGCGGCCTATACCGAACTGGTCATGAGCGAGGTCTATTGGCCGGATTTCTCAGGCGACCACCTCGCGCAGGCCGTGCGTGAGTTCTCGCGCCGGCAGCGGCGCTTCGGAGAATAGCGAGTCGTGCGGCGCATCGTCGTAGGCCTCATCGTGGCGGCCGTCGGCCTCTTGTGCGTTGCGCGGGTGTGGACCTTCGACGCGCTCGTCCTTGCGATCGGGTTGTTCTCGCTCTACGAGCTCAATGCGCTTTGCGAAATCAAGGGCCAGCCGCTCGAGTATCCCGTCGCGATGTTTGGTGTTGGCGCGTACATCGTACTTTCGATGTTCGATCTTTTACGCAAGTGGGAAGGCGTACTGCTGGCCGGCATCACGTTTGCGAGCTTTTCGATCGGCATGTACGGCGAACAAAAGGGCTACTTCGCGCGCACGGCTTACACGCTTTTGGCCGTACTCTACATCGGTAAGCTCCTGACGTACTTCGTGTTTTTGCGCGCGATACCCGAGTTCGGTATTTGGTGGACGTACATGGCGATCGTCTTGATTGCGTTAACCGATATCTTCGGCATGGTCGTCGGTTCGCTGATCGGACGCCATCAATTGACGAGGATCTCGCCGAAGAAGACCGTCGAAGGATCGCTTGGAGCGCTGATCATCGTTTCCGCGGCGGGAGCGGTAGGTGCGATGTTCATCCCGCAATTGAATCTGCTCTGGTGGCAAGGTTTTGCGCTGGGTGGCGTCACGTGCATCGCCGCACAGGCCGGCGACCTTGCGGAATCCGCGCTCAAGCGCGACGCCGGCGTCAAAGATACGGGCCAAATCATCCAAGGACACGGCGGCGTGCTCGATCGATTCGATTCGTACTTATTCGGAGGCATGGCGTTTTTCGGAATGCTGCATCTTCTCGGCGTGCTTGCGGTGCCGTTGTGAGTCGTAAACGCGTCGCGATTCTTGGTTCGACGGGGTCGATCGGCACGCAAGCGCTCGACGTGATTGCCGCGCATCCCGACCGTTTCGTGGTCGTCGGGCTCGCCGCAGGAAAGAATCGCGAACGGCTGCGCGAGCAACGCGAACGCTTTGCGCCGGAGATCGCCACGACGGCTGACGATGGACCGGACGGGTTACGTCGCATTGCGCTCGATACGCGTCCCGACATCGTCTTGGCCGCAACGGACGGCGCCGTTGCGTTCGATGCCGTATTGGAAGCGATCCAGCGCGGCACCGATATCGCCGTGGCCAATAAGGAGCTGATCGTCGCTGCGGGTGAGGTGATGCTCGAGGCGGCTTCGCGTAGCGGAAGCCGGCTGCTCCCGGTAGACAGCGAGCACAGCGCGGTCTTCCAGTGTCTCGTCGGAGAAGACCCGGCGCGTGTCGCCGCGGTCGGCATTACGGCTTCCGGCGGTCCGTTCCGCAACGCCACGGCTGCGGAAATGGCCGAGGCGACGCTCGAGCGAGCGCTGGCGCACCCCACCTGGCGAATGGGAACCAAGAACACCATCGACTCCGCAACGATGATGAACAAAGGACTTGAGGCGATCGAGGCCAGCCGATTGTTCCGTCAGCCGGGCGAACGAGTCCTGATTGCCGTCCATCCGCAATCGATCGTGCATGGCTTCGTGGTCTTTACCGAC
>JASHZC010000072.1 GCA_030042755.1 Vulcanimicrobiota bacterium
TTCTAAAAGAAGCCCGTGCGCTGGCAGCCGGTGGAACAAAAGAGTTGATCCTGATCGCGCAGGACACGTCGATGTACGGTCGCGATCGCGGCATGCGTCGCGGCGGACTCGCTCGCCTGCTTGAACGTCTGCACGAGGTCGAAGGCATCGAGTGGATTCGGCTGCTCTACTTGTATCCGGCGACGGTCGACCGTGAATTGATCGACTCCATCGCGTCGCTTCCCAAGATCTGCAAGTACATGGACATGCCGCTGCAGCATGCTCATCCGGACGTGCTGCGCGCGATGCTTCGGCCTGGTAATGGCGAACGGTATCTCGAAATCATCGATGATTTTCGCGCGCGCGTTCCTGGAATGACGATGCGCTCCACGTTCATCGTTGGCTTCCCAGGCGAGACCGAGGAACACGTGTCATACCTTGCAGAGTGGATCGAGCGAGCGCAACTAGATCGCGTGGGCTTCTTCGAATACAGCGCCGAGGAGGGTACGCCAGGCGCGCTTCTTCGCAACCGGGTGCCGGCGCGCGAACGGCGCAAGCGCTTAGTTCGATTGCGCGAGGCGCAACGCGCTGCGTCCGAGCGTGCGCACAGCAAGCGAATCGGAAGCACGGTGCGCGTCCTGGTCGAAGAGCCGCGACGTCTACGCAAGAGCGATCCGTTCGCATCGCACCTGGGTGCGCACGACGTATGGTTTGGACGCTCGCAGGGCGAGGCGCCCGGAGTCGATGGGGGTGTTTTGTTTACCGGTAATCCGAAGATAGGCGAATTCGTCGACATCACACTCGACGGTCACGGACCGTTCGATTTCTACGGACATGCGGTCGTACGGGAGCCGCTCGCCCTTGGCTAAAGATATCGAATCGCCGCCGCTTTGGCTGCGTCGGACGGCGCTGATCGTCGGTCTGCTCCTATTAGGTTGCGGCTCGGCGCTAGCGGGCTTTGCGATTTTTACGCACCAGAACCCAATCGAAGTTATCACCCAAACGTTCGTTCCGACGCCGCAGGAGGTGTTTGGGAGATCGAATTTGATCGTGCTCGTCGAGGGCATCGACTACGATTACAACAACAACGACATCGAGTTCTCGACTAGCTCGCGCAGCGACATGATCAAGGCCGTCAACCTTGATTTCAACGGCAAGAACGTCTACGCGCTTTCGGTGCTTCGTGACATGGAAGCCACGATGCCCAACGGCAGCGTACGCAAGATCAACCAGGCTCAGTCTGATGGCGGGCCGGCCGAAGCGCAGAAAGTTATTGCCTCGTTCCTCGGAATTCCGGGCTTCGACCGATACGTGCTATTGCGAATCGACGCGACCAAGGATCTGATCAATGCAATCGGCGGCGTAGACGTGTATGTGAAAACGTCGGATTGCCTCATGAACCACACGGGCTGTACCGGCGGCAGAGTCGATTATGACGACTCATGGGGACATCTGCACGTTCATCTTACCGAGGGGATGCATCATCTGAGCGGCGATCAGGCCGTGAGTTACGGCCGTTTCCGCCACGACTGGTGCAGCGACCCGTGTCGCGTCATGCGTCAAAACGACGTGATCATGGCGGCGCTCAACAAGTTGCGCGGCGACAAGTTGAACACGCTCGTGCACGCCGGCGCCATAATGAAGGTCATTCATCGCGACGTTCAAACGAATTTCACGGATTCCGAGCTCGTTGCGCTTGCCTCGTACTTTTCCGGATTATCGTTGCACAACGTGCATTTTGCGGAGACGCCGTATACGGGTGACGAGGAAGTCGCCGACGGCGACGATTTGATTCCGGATAGACCTGGGATTGAAAAGCTCGTGCAGACCATGCTGGTCGCACCGCCGACGCCCGAACCTTCACCCGATGCTATGGCACTCGCGGCCATTCCAGCTGCTACCGTTCGGGTCGACGTTGAGAACGGCAGCGGCGTTACGGGTGCGGCACGGCTGGTTGCAGCGCAACTTCGCAAACAAGGTTTTGCAATCGGCAGCGTTGGCGATGCGGACTCTGAGGATCACGTCCACAGCGAAATCCGCGAGCACTCGACGGTGACGTTCGCCGGAGCTAAAGTCCGCGCCGCGCTGCCTCAGGCGTTCGCGAAGATTCCCGTCGTCGGGTCGCCGGTGAGCGCGTCCTCGCCACCCCAAAGCGACGTAACGTTAATCGTCGGGCACGACCTGGCAAGCGTCGTCACGAAGCAGCGGTGAATACCTCATTGAAAAACGTTCTCGCCGTTCTCGTCGTCCTCGTGCTCGCCTACGGCGGATGGCGATTCTTCCGTCACGAGAGCAATCTGGTTCCAGCGATCGTCACGCCCGACATGGACGTGCACAACGAGTTTTCGGGCGACTTTACCGCGCGCATGTATCGTATCGTTCATCGGACGATTGCAGCAGATACCTCGCCGCGCCCAAAGCTGATAGCGCTCACGTTCGATGACGGTCCCTATCCGATCTTCACGCCACTGTTGCTCGATGAACTGCATTCACTCGGCGTCCCCGCGACATTCTTTCTCATCGGCCGGGATGCGGAACAATGGCCGGAGATCACGCGGCGAATCGTTGCGGACGGTAACGACATCGCCGATCACACGTACTCCCATCCGAATCTCGACCAAGAAACACCGCAACAAGTGCGCGACGAAGTGCTCCGCGGCCGCGATGTGCTTTGGGCTATAGCACCCGACCCGTCCCTGCGTTATCTGATGCGTCCGCCGCATGGCCGATACACGATGACCACGCTGCGCACGTTGCAGGGCCTAGGATATAGCGTCGTGCTGTGGACCGATGACTCGGGCGATTGGCGTACGCTCACGCCGGCGTACATCGCGAACGACATGATACGCCACGCAAGCGCGCCCGATATCGTGTTGCTGCACAGTGGAAAGCTCGCGACGATTCAAGCGTTGCCGAGCGTGGTAGAGCGTTTCCGGCGGGCGGGATATCGCTTCGTCACGGTAAGCGAATTGCTCAAAGCCGCGACGCCTGCCGCAATCAACCATCCCAAGCGAGCCACGGTCTAGGCAAGCTCCGAAGTCATGCCGCGTCAAATCATCGATACCGAGTCCGGCCGTGCGGCGTACGTTCGCAGGTTGGTCCTGCGTTGGATCATCATCGCCGTGCTCGTGATCGTGGCGGTGCTGGCTGCGCTCAGGGTGTGGCAGACGACGCATCCCAGGGTTGTCACCCAGACGTCGGCCGCTCCAGGAAAAGTGGCCCACGCCCTCCAAACCACGGTCCGGTTCCCCCCACCTAGGAGAAAGTATGCTGCGTAGGCTCACCCTCGGCTTTGCGGGAGTCGTCACGGCTGCAATTGCGATTGCGGCGTGTAGCTCCCCGGATGCCACCCAGACGCTGTCGGTCGGTCCAAGTTTTCCCCCGCAAACGCTCTATGCGGCGAACGTCACGACGAACACGATCGGCATTTATACACCCGTGCCGAAGTCGACTAAGGGTCCGGCCTTCACAATCGGGGGAAGCAACACGACGCTCTCGGGACCGCAATATCTCGCGTTCGACAGCTCCAACAATCTGTGGGTCACGAACTGGCTCTCCAGCACCACGACGGGAACGCTTCTCGAGTTCGCCGCGCAAGCGACGGGCAACGTCATTCCGTTCCAGACGTTATCTCTTGGCACGATACGCCCGCGTGGCGTCGCCTCGTT
>JASHZC010000073.1 GCA_030042755.1 Vulcanimicrobiota bacterium
CGCCGAGACGGGTCATCTCGTGCTCACAACGCTCCACACGGGCAATGCCGTGCAGACGATCGATCGAATTGTCGATGCCTTTTCGGGCGAGGAACAAGGTCAGGTACGCGTGCAACTCGCGCATACGCTAGTGGCCGTCGTTTCGCAACGATTGCTTCCGCGTAAGCATGAGCGTGGGCGCAGAGCTGCCGTGGAAATCCTGATTGCTACCGACGCCGTAAAAGCGATGATAAGAGATTCGCGGACGCATCTGATCCCGAATGCAATGGCAACTGGGCGTCACCTGGGGATGCAAACACTCGAGCATCACCTCACGGAGCTCGTCTTCGGGAACGAAGTAGATCGCGACGCGGCGCGGCGCGTCAGCGATCGCATCGGCGGGCACTATTTCGCGACTGAGGCCGGAGCGTAGTTCGTGGGATCGATGTACGCTTATACAGGTCGAAGTAGCCAGGGCCGGTTCGTAGCCGGTACGCTGCGCGCCGAGAATCGTGACCAAGCGCTCGCGCATTTGCGGATGCGTAGCCTGTTCGTCACCTCTTTGGGCGAAGCAGGATCGACGCGTGGCGTGGCGGGCACGCTCGCGACCTTGCGGCCCTTGTCGGAATCCGCTCGAACCACGTTCTTCCGGTCGTTCGCGGCAATGATCGGCGCGGGCGTGCCGATCCGCCGTGCTCTTCACGTTTGTGTTGAGAACTGCACAGACCAGCGCCTTCATGAAGCTTTGAGCGCCATCTCGAACGACATCGAATCGGGGAGCGCCCTTTCCCACGCGATGTCGAAGCGTCCGCGAGAATTTTCGGGGCTCTTCGTTGCGATGATCCGCGCGGGCGAACTCGGTGGAGCGTTGGATCAGATCCTCGAGCGCCTGGCGGCCTTGCTAGAGCGGCACCAGGCAATCAGGAAACGCGTCCGCGCCGCGATGACCTATCCGGCGGTGGTCGCCGCTGCGTCGCTCGTATTGGTACTGTTCTTGGTTGGCACGACGGTGCCGTCATTCGAGGCCATCTTTGCCGAAATGCACGTTGCGCTGCCACCGATCACTCGTGGCGTTATCGCGGTTGGAAATGTCTTGCGTAACCCGGAGGCGTGGCCGTTCTTAGCCCTCATTCCGGGCATATGGATCGCCACTTCATTCCTGGCGCGACGTGTCCCGGCAATTCAGGATAGGTTGGATCGTCTCGCGTTCAAGATTCCGGTGCTCGGGAAGGTCATTACTCGCAGCATCGCAGCGCGTTTCTCGCGGACGCTGGGGACGCTCTTGCGCTGCGGCGTCCCGCTTCTCGATGCGATCGACGCCGCACGAGACGTCATGGAGAACGCGCGATACCAGCATCGATTGAACGATATCTCGGAAGCGCTTCGCGGCGGCACATCGTTCGCTGACGCTCTCGAACGCACGTCCCTCTACGAGGGACTGTTCGTCCAGCTCGTTCGCGTTGGCGAAGAAACTGGAACGCTCGATAGCATGCTTTTGCGGCTTGCGGATTACTACGACCTCGATATCGAGACGTCAATGAGCACGCTCGGAAGTGCGATTGAGCCTGTGCTCATTCTTGTCCTCGGTTCAGTTGTTGGACTCATCGTAGCTTCTATTTTGATACCACTCTATTCCATGATTGGGAGTGTTAAGTGACACCAGGCGACGCGGAGCGCGAGCGCACGATCCACGAGTATCGCTACCTCTGTAAACGCGGAGCGACTAAGTTTCTGCGAGATGGGGTCGATCGCAGAGATCTCGAGCAAGTTGCGGTTATCGGTCTGATCAAGGCTACAGATCGATTTGATCCGGGAATTGGGACGCCGTTTGAGGCGTACGCCTGGAGGCTGGTCTTGGGCGAACTCATGCATTACGTTCGTGACAGCGAACGCATCTTGAGAGCTCCCCGACGCGTGCGCGAACTGCAGAGGCGCTACGCTGCCGCGGAGAGGAAGCTATGCGCCGAACTCGGTCGCGAGCCAAGCATAGCCGAAATTGTTCAGATCCTCGGGATATCAAGGGAAGAAGTTGCGGAAATGCTGCACTATCGCCAGAGTGGCGTGGCAGCTTCAATAGAAGCACTGTACCCGTACGAGTACGTGGCTCTTTCGTACACAATCGATCAGCAACTCGAACGCATGTCGATTGAGGCGGCGCTTGCAACGCTTTCGACGGTCGAACGAGAGATCGTCAAAGAGATTTACGAGAACGATACTCCGGTCAACGTTATAGCCGAACGTCTCGGCTATACGCGCCGGCATATTAGCCGCCTTCACCACGGCGCTCTAGAGAAACTACGCGCGCAAACACGTCCCAAGAGCGCCTAAACGGGGCACTGCTTTTCATGGAAGATAATTGCCGGAGAAGGAGTGCTCATGTCGCGCGAAAGTCAGAGAGGATTCACGCTAATCGAGATGATGATCGTGGTTGCGATCATTGCAATTCTCGTTGCGATTCTCATGCCGAATTTCATGCGCGCTCGGGCACAGGCGCAGACGGCCGCGTGCGAGGGCAACCTCAAGGAGATAGCGACCGCACTCGAGCTGTATCAGACGGATCACGAAGCCTACCCTGATGCGACGACTCCAACCGACGCTACATCTACCGACAGCAATCTTGGCCAGTACCTTCGACAGACGCCGATCGATCCGGTCAACCCGACGGGCTTCTACCAATATCAAGTAGCGAACTACTCGAGTGGAGACGCCAGCTACACGATCATCTGCCCGGGGTCGCACGACCCGGCGACGCTGTCAACGATTGGCGGCAGCTCCTCGGCGGAGCACATCGAGTATTCGTCCGGCTCCGGCTATTCAGCCGTAGCAAGCCAGTAGAGCGTGAGTCTCGGATCGTACGTAGCGCCGTTCTCGCTCGGATTGATCACGAGCGTTGGACCGTGCGTGGCGCCGCGTTATCTCGCCTTGGTCGCTTTGGTGGAAAATTCCGACGCGAAGACGAGGTGGATGCGATCGGCATGGTTCTTGGGCGGCCTCGCGGTCTGTTACGTTGCACTTACAGCCGTGACGTCTTGGGCGGTGCGGATTCAATCGATCTCGGAATTCGTGTATGCCGCGTTGGCGCTATCGTTTCTGCTGATCGGTCTGAATCGGCTCGTCGTGCGCGTGAGATGCGAACATTGGCAAGCGTCGCAGCCTCCGACTTCACGAGGCTGGCTCTGGTTGGTTGGGGCCGCTCTCGGCCTTGTGATTTCGCCGTGCTGCAATCCGGTCTTGGGGCTTGCCGGCACGTTTAGCGCAGGCAGTTCCGCGACGGCCGCTCTGGTTTCGACGACCGCGTTCATGATCGGACATCTGGGTCCCATTGCGCTGGCGGCGTGCGGACTTGGAGCGGGCGCTAAGTTTCTGCGCATTGAACGTTGGGGCGATCCAGTGACGACGATTAGCGCTGCGCTAATGCTCGCGCTCGCGGTCTACTACGGGTTGCTCGCGTGATTAACTGGGTTGCGAGCCTTCGGCGCGCGCTACTCGTCGTAACAGCACTCGTTTTGGCGGCGCCGCTGCTGCGCGCATCGGTGGCCTCGGCTTTGGTTACGCGGGGCGACGGGCTACTGTATTCGCAGGATGCGCGCGCGACTGTAATGTATCGACGGGCGCTCGCAATTGATCCGAATGATAACGCGGCCGCCGACCGCTATGCATTCTCTGCATTGCTGTCGCGTCGCAAGTCCGTAATCGAGGATGGTATCCGGGTCCTGGACGTGGCCCTTTCCAACCATCCGGAAGACGACACATTACGTATGGATCGAGCCTTGTGCCTGCAGAAGCTGAAGCGTTACGACTTGGCCGAGCCGGATTTCGAGCGCGTGGGTATCGAAACCCGTAACGTCCAAGCGCTGGCATTCGCCGCAGCGGATGCTCGCAAGCTATCTCGGATAGGCAAGTCGCGCTCGCTGTTGCTCGCCGCATCACGGATCGACCCGAAGTACGAGCCGATTCGATTGGCGCTTCGCGGGATGAAGCGATGACGGAGAACCTCGCATCGCTCGTTGTATTTGCGGTGGCGCTCGCAGGCTCGGCTCTGATCGCACGTACGCAGAGTAAGGTCGTAACGTTGCTCGACCCATTGGTGCTTGCGTTGATCGTTTGCGGAATCGCGGTTCTAAGTGTCCGAGTGAACTCGACGACTTTGACGATCGGCGTCACGCTGGCGCTCGCGTGTACGATCGTGGCGGCCGCGAGCGATCTCGCGACGGGGCTCGTATTCGACGTCACTACGGGAGGCGTTGCATTGGCAATTCTTAGCTGGTCGATCCTGGAGCATCGCAGCGCGCCCGTCTTGCTATGGGCCGCGATTTGTGGGATGACGATTCTTTTTCTCTACGGCGCTACGCTTGGACGCGGCATTGGACTCGGCGACGCGAAGTTGTGTGCCGTTATCGGTGCTGGATTCGCGGGTCCGGCCGCGATCGTTGCCATAGGTGCGGCTTTCGTTTTAGGCGCTGTATGGGCGTGCACGATGTTGGCTCGCTGCCGCGTTCGCCGCGGTGAGCGAGTAGCATTCGCGCCATTTCTTGCGGTCGGATCGATCGTGGCCGTTGCGTTGGGAGGACCACATATCAATGCCTGAGTGGAAAGTTCTTCCGTTGGGAATCGACCTCGGCTCGACGCGCGCAAGGGTTGCACTCGCCGAGGCTCATCGAAACGGGAGCACCCGTATCCGCGCGATCGTTGCGCGAGACCTTCCCGACGGTGTATCGGCTCCGACGAAAATAACGGAGCCGGATCTCGTTGCCGCGGTTCTCGAAGAAATGATGGCTGAGCTTGGCGCTCGAGAGCGACGCTGTGTTTTGGCGTTGAGCGCGAGTGCGTCGGCGCTGCGCGTCGTGACGTTTCCAATGATGAGTTGGGCCGAGCGAGTTCGAGCGGCTCGCTACGAGGCCCAGCGCTTCTCTGGCTGGGATCTCGAAGCGGAGCGGGCGGTCGTGCGCGTTCACGCCGTAGACCGTGCAAGCGGTGTCTTCGCTATCGGTGTAGCGCGCCCGGATGCAATAGAGACG
>JASHZC010000074.1 GCA_030042755.1 Vulcanimicrobiota bacterium
CGAGCGCTTCCAGACTGCGGTCGATCTCGCTCTCGCTGACCGACGCGGACGGTCGCGAAACGGCAATGCCGCGATACTCGCCCAAGGCGATTTCCGGACGGACCTCGACGGTGGCGCGCAGGCGCGTCGGACGTCCCTCGCTCTCCTCGAGGATCTCCATCTTCGGCCGTTCGACCGGCGCGAGATCGTGCTCGCGAACGGCCTTGGCATATACCTCCGGAATGACTTCGTCCATCGCCTCGTTGGTGACGGCCTCGGCGCCGTAGGCCTGCTCGAAGATCTTACGGGGCACCTTTCCGCGCCGGAATCCCGGCAAGCGGACGTTCTTGGCGAGCTTACGGAAGGCGCGGTCCTCGGCGGCTGCCAGCTCTTCGCCCGTGATCGGGATTTCGAGCGCCACCTGAGTCGGAGCGAGTCGGGTTAATGTCGAGGTCGTCATCGATAGAGTCGCAACGGGGGAGATAAGCGGAAGACGAGATTCGAACTCGCGACCCTCGCCTTGGCAAGGCGATGCTCTACCACTGAGCTACTTCCGCAGGGACTGCTCAACGCGAAGATTCGTGCGTCTCGGAGCCGCTCGTCACTGCGCCTTCCTGGGCTCCGTTCCTGCTGCTCTGCCTCCTCGCTCGCCCGATTTTTCGCGTCTCGCTCGTGATATCAATTTGTGGCGGTGCAGCCTATGTGGCTACGTGGGCAAGCAGAGACTCGAACTCTGACGGGTTGCCCCACTGGATCCTAAATCCAGCGCGTCTGCCAGTTCCGCCACTTGCCCGGCGACCCGGATAGATAGAACGCGTCGGGTGCTTTTCCTTGTCGAACTTGCCGGTCGACGCCAAATAGAGAAGGGGACCGGTCTCCCCGGTCCCCTTTTGCCTCCTTGCCCTTGTGGCTATTTGTCCGAAGGCGTGAATGCCGCGCCCTCGGGTGCCTCTAGATCGACGCTGGTTACGGCTTTCCATTTGTTGGTGGAGACTGTGCCCTTGTCGAGCCAGCCGTAGGCGTCGCCCAAGGCCATCTTGGTGTCGTTTTTGTTGAAGCCGCCTGAGACGGGATCGCCGTCGCCGAACAGATTCTCAGGTGTCGGCCCCAGCGTGTTAAACGGCGAGCCGCTAGGCGAGAGCGGCAGATCGTACTGCTTGGTGGTTCGGGCCTCCTGATCCGTCACGTTGAGCACGCTTCCGCTATTGCCCACGTAGACGCCGCCCGGGAATCCGAGCGAACCCACGGGCAGGATACTGACCAGCGTCGCGGACGTCGTTGGATTCTCAACTTCGTCGAGTCCGTAACCGTACTCGTCGTTGCTGCTGTCGTAGCCGTAGAAGTCGAACCAGATGTTGCCCGAGTTGTCGATGTCCATATAGTAGACATCGCAGATCGGCTCGCAGTCTGCGCCCAGACTAACGAGCGACGGCGTTGCCGAGGGATCGCCGGCGGGCCAGTACTCAATTCCGGCACCATCGTAGTAGGTGCAGCTCGGATTGCAGACAGAGTACTCATAGAAATCGAGCGCCGAAAACACGTAGCTCGAATTGGCCGCCGTGTCGAAGCCGTACGAGAACTCCCAGGTGCAGTCGCTTACGGATCCCGGACAGCCCTGGTTATAGGTGGCTTTGAGCGCTCCAGCGCTGGTGTACTCCTGTGCCATGCTCGCACTGAAGTCGTCGTTGTACTCACACGCGGCCCAGATGTTCTGGGAGCTGTCGACCTTCACGGTGATCGGCTCGTAGCAGCCGTTGTCCGAGGTGTCGATGTCCGTGAGCACCTTCTTCACCTTATTATTGAAACCGATGAGATAGTCGTAGCCTGGAACCGTTGCCCAGAGCCCGACCGTCCCCGAGTCGCGATGCCCGTTGAAGTGCGGACGCGCATGACTCTGGAGCAGTTTGATTTCCCGCAGCAACGCCTTGCGCGGGACTGGTCCGGCGAGCTTGCCCTCGGCCTGAAGCTTCAGCAGTTCCATGCGGCTGTGAGGGCCTTTGGTGATGAATGGTAACGCGCCGGGAGCGCGAGTGACCGATTGTGATGTGAATCCGCCCGGCAGCGCTTGGGTACCCTGCGAGGTACTAGAGCAACCTGCGAAGAGTGCCGCTAAGACGAAGATCAGCGCACGACTCGCAGTTCCTGGGAATGAGCGCATTGCGATTCTCCTGATAGCGAAAGGAAACTACGCCTTGGTAGCAGTCTAAGGCTGGCCTGCCTTTCGGCGGCAGACGAGCCCTCCCTTTGCCGAGCGGCGTGACGCAGAGGGCTGCTTACTCTGCCGTTACTGGTAATCGCGCGCGCTCAACATGAAACAGAGAAGGAGACCGGCTTCGCGCCGGTCCCCTTTTCACAACGCACGTTTTCGCTGTTACCGATCGGACGGCGTGTATGCGGCGCCCTCAGGTCCGAGGAGGCCGGTATTTTGCACGTCCTTCCACTTATTGGTGGAGACGACGCCCACGTCGAGCCAGTCGTAGGCGTCACCGAAGACGAGGTTCGTTTCGGCCTGATCGAACCCACCCGAAACGGGATCGCCGAGTCCCAATTCGCCGTCTTTCGTCGGACCGAGGGTATTGAATGGCGATCCGCCCGGTGAGAGCGGCAGCTTATACTGCGCGGTCGTACGCGCCAACTGATCGGTGACGTTGAGCACTTTTCCGTGATGGCTCACGTAGACGCCGCCGGGGAATCCAATCGAACCAGGCGGCAGAATCGTAACCATGGTCGGCGTGGTGGTGGGAGTCTTGAGTTCAGCCAGTCCATAACCGTAGGTGTCGTTGCTACTGTTGTAACCGTCGTAGTCGAACCAGATGTTTCCGTGCTTGTCGAGGTCCATGTAATAGACGTCGCAGACCGGGTCGCAGTCCGCGCCCAAGCTAATAAGGGTCGGCGTAGCCGACGGCTCGTCTGTCGGCCACCACTCGAAGCCGGCACCATACGTGTATGCGCTGGAGATCTCTTCCTCCCAGAATGCGAGTGCGCTGAAAACGTCGCTCGAGTTGGCAGACTCGTCGAACGAGTAGGCGTAGAAATACTGGCACTCGCTGACGGGCGGCGGGCAGCCGCCGACATAGGTGTGCTCGAGCGCGCCCGCGCTGCTGTACTCTTGTACTGCGCTCCCGTCGAAGTCGCTGTTATATTCGCAGGAACTCCAGATGTTCTGCGACGAGTCGACCTTGACGGTAATCGGGTAGTAGCAGCCTTGGTCCTCGACGTTGATGTCGGTGATCGTCTTCTTACCGCTTGCGTTCTCTCCGACGAGATACCCGTAGTCCGTATCCGTGACCCACATCGAAACGGTGCCGCTCGCGCGCCGGGCGTTCAGCCGCGGGCGGGCGCTGCCTTGAACGAGCTTGAGCTGACGCTCTAAGACGGCCCGGGGAACAGGACCAGGCAACACGCCTGCAGCTTGAAGCTTCAATAGCTTAAGCGGCGTGATCCGCCCTTTAGGCAGCGAGTAAGGACTCGGGCGACCCGCAGATGGCGCGCCGCCCGACGCGCCGGTGGGCAGGCTCGGCGAGGTCTGCGATAGGCTGGAGCATGCCGCGAAGAGCACGGCGAGAACAAGGAGCGATGCATGTTTCGCAGCTCCTGAGAAGTTACGCATAAGCGATTCTCCTATGGGAAAAGGGACCCGCGCCTGTGCTAGCAGTCGGGGGCCAGGTCACGGGAATTCGGCAACAGGCGGGCCCTCCCTCTGCCGCGCGGCGTGGCGCGGGGGGCCGGTTGCCTCGCTCTTAAAGGCTGTTACGTCTGCGCAGCCACTTGCGAAAAGCGACGATCGCCCAAAGCGCCTCGACGACGCCGAACGGCCATGTCCCAGCTAACCATCCGTATGCCGACGCTGCTACACATGCAAGCGCGAAGCACAACGTATAGGTTGGAGCTCGATCTTCGACGGCGTAAAAGAGCATCATGAATGCCACGGCGCACGCGCCGAAGATCGTCAGGGCGGTCATGAGGCCCAGCCGGCGATGTGTTGGATCGTAAAGATAATCGCGAGAGCGATCAGGACGAGTCCGGCAATCCGCTGAGCGAGTTGTTTGTAGCGGTGGCCAAGGCGCTCGCCGAAAGCCAGCCCGACGGCCGTGAACAGCACCGTGCTTACCGCGACTGTCGCAAGGAGCGGTATCAGCGGCAAGGGGACGCCCGGAAGGGAGACGCCGATTCCAAACGAGTCGAGACTGATCGACGCAGATGCGGCGACGAGGCCCCATCCCGAATCGGGTTTGAACGTCGGCTCGACGGCAGCGCTCTCGCGGAAGATGTAGAGACCGACCGTAGCAAGGATCGCAAACCCGGCGTAGATAGCGACGACGCCGGCAATGCGTCCCGCGCCCGTGCCGATTGCGTAGCCCAGCAGCTGCATCGCGACCTCGGCCACCGAAAAGGCGACACCGAGTCGCAGTCGTCCACGCCACGGAATTCGCATGACGCCGACGGCGATCGATACGGCCAGCACGTCGAGGCCGACCGCCAGCGCAATGCCGAGGATCTTGGCTTCGGTCGCGACGGTTACGAACAAATGGCCAGGGCCTGTCGTACGCGCGACAGGCCCCTCCAATCTTTGCACCGCGAGGGACTTGAACCCCCAACCAAGTGATTAAGAGTCACCTGCTCTACCATTGAGCTAGCGGTGCGCGGCTCGCGTAAGAAAAATCATGTGCGCCCTCCGGGACTCGAACCCGGGACCAACGGATTAAAAGTCCGCTGCTCTACCGACTGAGCTAAAGGCGCTGGTGTCGATGCTCATTTCCATCTACGCAACGCCGCCGACGACGTCCTCCCAACGCTCCGCACCGTCTTCGCTACTAGATTCGCGCGATCGTGTAGCTCACGGTCTGCGCGCTGATGAGTCCGTCGCGAAAGATGAACGTGTCGACGCCTTCACCGCGCGTCTTGGCCGACTCGGCGATCCACTCGAGCAGAAGGATGTCGTCGGCGTAGAGCTCGGTTTTGAGTGACCACTTGGCCTTGGGCACGTCGGCGAGTAATTGTACGAAGGCTTGCCGTACGCCGTCCTTTCCGCGCAGCACGCCGGCCGGCGTGATGAAGATGGCATGCTCGGCGTAGTCGGAAACGACCCCGTCGAGATCGCCGGCGATCAGAACCTCGGCGTGATGCGCGAAGACTTCTTGGGGCGAACGAGCCATGATCATCTCCTTTGCTTGCAATGATGGGGTGACTGACGGGAATCGAACCCGCGGCCTTCGGTTCCACAGACCGACGCTCTAACCAGCTGAGCTACAGTCACCAGAAGAGCCTATCTTACCATGCGCCCGGAGGGACTCGAACCCCCATCTTCGAGTTTAGAAGACTCGTGCCTTATCCTGTTAGACCACGGGCGCAAAAATGGCACGGCACGCCAGTAGGATACCATGCCTCAAGTTTGGTCGGGACGACAGGACTTGAACCTGCGGCCTGTGCGTCCCAAACGCACCGCTCTACCAAGCTGAGCTA
>JASHZC010000075.1 GCA_030042755.1 Vulcanimicrobiota bacterium
GCGCGTGGATGCAAGACCGGCTAACGGCGTTGGGCGACCTGGTCGCGTACTTCATCAGTCGTCAAATCGGTAAAGGGGCGGTTCCCTTTCCGGCCGAGTTTGCCGGAGACGGGCTACCGTAGGGCGCTCGCCGTGATCGAGGTTCTGTATCGCTATAGCGTGCATCCCTCGCAAAAACGCGCCTTCGAGCATGCGTATGGTCCCCAGGGGCCCTGGACAACCTTATTTAGACGGCACCCGGGGTACCGGCGAACCCGGCTCTTCAGGCACAAGGAGGACAGTACCGTCTACCTCTGCGTCGACGTGTGGGCGAGCAAGGACGATTGGGATAATTTCCGTTCCGAAAACGCCGATGATTATGCACGGCTGGACCAGCGCCTGCGCCTGCTCTATCTCGAGGAGCTTCTCTTGGGGTATTATGAAGGCGAGGTAGAGTACGAAGCGCCGCTCGACCGGCCTTAGGAGCCTATGATCCGACCCGTTCGACCCGACGGGACTATTGAGACCGGCGGGGTTTTCGTTCCCATCGTTCGGCGACGCGTTGTCGAACGGATCGCGTCTGCCGCGTTGCAGCGCGTGGTTTTGATCGTGGCTCCCGCGGGTTATGGCAAGTCCGTCGCCCTGCGTCAATATCTCGAAACCGTTTCCGATCCGTGCGTGCGCTACGAAGTCATGCCGGATAATGCCGGCCTGCTGGGATTCTTGCGCGGCTTCGCCGACGCAGTCGCTGAAATCGCTCCCGATGCGCGCGGCACTTTAGCGGGCGCGTACGAAAAGAACGCAGCGTCTGCATCCCCGGGGACCGACCTCGCGCTTTGGATGCATTCGCACGTGAAATCATATCGCGGCGTAATCGCGATCGACGATTTGCAGGTGGCGCAAGAAGATCGCGAAGTGACGCGGTTCTTGACCTCAATGATCGAGCGAACGAAGGGACGCGTGCAGTGGCTCCTTGCGTCGCGTGCAACAACCGGTTTGCCGATCGGTACGTGGCTCGCGTACGGCGAAAGCGATCTCGCCGTCGACGAACACGATTTGAAATTCTCGGTAGAAGAAGCGAAAGATGCAGCCCGGACGTTTCGTCTTGGCGTACGCGACGACGAACTCTTCGATCTTTTGCATTTGACCGACGGCTGGGCGACGGCGCTTACGTTTGCGCTGCGGTCGTCGACGAGGTCGGTCGATCTTCGCAACATTTCGTCGATGACCCGCGATATGGTCTATCGCTATCTTGCGGAGCAAGTGTATCAGACGCTGAGCGGCCAAGAACAACGCTTCATCGAAACGGCTGCGCTTCTTCCCGAGGTTGACCTTGCGGTGATGATCGCCGCCGGCTTCGACCGCGCAGCCGCAATGATCGCCGATCTGCGCGCGCGGGTTGCATTCATCCACGAAGATGAGCCGGGCCGCTTCCGTCTGCACGACATGTTCAAGGAGTTCGCTCTCCACGAGGCGTCGCTGCGAGGAAGCGACGCGCTGACACAAAGCCGCTCGCACCTCGGCGGCGTCCTCGAAGGCATGGGACGGATCGCGCAGGCGCTACGTCTGTACGTGGAATCTGGATCGGCGAAAGATTCGCTTCGCATTCTTACCGCTCACGGCGTCCATCTGCTCGACAACGGCTTCGCCGACGAACTCGATTTTGCAACATCGACGGCGATCGGCGACGGCTACGATCGCGATCCGGTCGTGGAGGGGCTGCGCGGCCTCGTAGACATCTCGCGCGGCAGATCGCAGGACGGCGAGAGAAAGCTGGTTCGAGCAATTAAGGCGATCGCCGACCCGCTGCTCAAATCCGAGCTCACGTTACGCCTGGCCGTGCATCGTTGGAACGACGGCGGCGATCCGCTCGATCTGTTTACGCAGTATCTGAGCGAGGAGTGTCTCCAGCCGGCGATGCGAGCCGAAGGCGAAGCGTTGCTGGCGCAATATTACGCGCGCAACGGCGCGCCCGACGAGGCTCGCGCCCTCATCGAGCGGGTGGAAACGCGAATTACCGCGATCGACGGCGACGAGTGGCAGGCGCGTATTCTCTTCCGCGTCGCGATGGCGCACCACAATCTTCACGACAACGCGGCGACTCGAACGATGCTCGCACGTGCTGCAGAGACGAGTTCACACTGCGCGATGTGGAGCATCGCCTCGCGCGCGTTTCGGAATCTCTCGGTGCATGCATTGCTCTTCGAGAACGATTCGAGCTCGAGTCTGTGGTACGCGCAACAGGCGGCGCAGGCCGCGACGCGCGCCGGTGACTACGCCGACCTGCAAAACGCGCTCATTTCGATCTTGAGTTTGGAGACGCGACGCGGCAACGGCGAACGCGCCGCGCAGGTAGAAAAACAGTTGGGCGATCTCAGCGTGTCCGGCTCGATCAACAAGAGCGACTACGTGGCGTCGAGTCAAGCTCATCGGCTCGCCTGGTCGGCTCGCTATTCGGACGCGCAAAGGCTCTTCGGCCGCATTCTCGACCGCCAGGCTCACCTTCCGGATCGGGCCATCGTGCGCGCGTGCTACGCGATCAGCCTCGCGCTCGACGGGCAATTCAAGGAAAGCGGCACCGTAGCGACGAGCACAGTGGCGCTGCTGGATGGAAGCGGCGGCGAGATGGAACCGTACGGCGGCGTCCTTTTCGATTTTGCGGCTTTGCTGCTCGTGCTCGCCGAGGTCGTCGCCGGCCGTCACACCATGGTCCAACGCCTGCTCAAGCGAAAGCTCCGCAGCGATCACGACGCCGTGGCGTGCATGCTGAAGGCGGTCGAGGAGGTGGCCCGCGCCGCAAAGACCGCATCGTACAATCCTGAGGGTCTCGATGAGGCGCTCGACGGACTACGCGAATCCGGGTTTGGGGGTTACGGACGTTACGTGCGGCTTGCCGTCGAGCACATCGACAGTCGCCGCGAGCCGGCAACGACGGTCAGTTTGACGCCGTCGGAACTGCGGGTCATTCGCGACCTGGCCGCAGGGCTTACGCCAAAGCAGATCGCGACCGAAATGGGCCGTTCAGTATTTACGGTCCAGACTCACGTACAGAACGCTATCGAGAAGTTCGGGTGCCACGGTAGGACCGAAGCGATCGCATCGGCCCGGAAACTTGGCCTGCTAGACGAGGCCTAAGGAACGACCCTACTTAAATTTCAGTAGGGCCTAAGGCCTACTGCAGGCCGTATGGTGGGAGCAGATGCACACTTGCTGGAGGCCTGTTCTTACATGCTCACGTTTTTGATTGTAGCTTCACTCCTTCTCGCGGCCGATATGCCGCCGATGGGTAATTAGGCTACCAGGCAAAACCAACAACCAAACACCCACTTTCCCAGGGAATTTTCCCCATGCCCGCACCAGTACGGACGCTGACGGCCCTAGGAGGGGCCCTCGGGCAGCGAATCCCCGAGTTAACTCAAACCGCCGTCGAGCACCTAACCCTACCATCCCTTTCCGGAAACGCACACATCGAGCAAGCACTTAAAGTCCTGCTCGATCGGCTATGCCTCTCGCTAACCCTTGCGAAACCGGTCGGCCTGACCTCATGGGCCGAGCGGGAATCGTTGCGTATCGGACGCGCCGCAGTGGTCGACTTAGCAGGAGCCGCCACGCTCGCAATGGGCTCCGCTGCAACTGCCTACAGCGCCGATCAGCGCCGCCTACTGGCCTTCCTTGATGTGCTGTCGACCGAGATCGAACGCGCTGCACTCACCGCCGAGGGCGAAGAGGTCATCGAAAGTCCGGGCGCCGAGGGCACGAGCGCACTGCTTGCCATGCTGGCCGAGCGCGACTACGGGACGTGTTGCCATTCCAAGGCTACCGGCGAGTGGGCGCGGCGTCTTGCGACCGCCATGGATTTCGACGCCGAGCAGGTCGAATTTATCGCGCTCTGCGCGCTGCTGCACGACATCGGAAAGATTTCGACTCCCGACCAGGTGTTGCTCAAGCCTTCGCCGCTCTCGCTCGACGAGTGGGAGATCATGCGTGATCACGCGGCCGCGGGAGCGCGGATCCTGAATCAGATTCCGTCGCTGCAGCGCTGCGCGATCATCGTACGCGCGCACCACGAGCGGTTCGATGGCGCCGGGTATCCGGACGGTCTCTATGGCGCGAGCATTCCAATCGAGGCGCGGGTCGTGGCCGTGGCCGACGCGTTCCACGCCATGATCAGCGAGCGGCCCTACCGGCAGCCAATCGCGCCCCGTCAGGCCCTCCAGATCTTGGCCGACGGCAGCGGGTCGCAGTGGGACGCAGACGTCGTCGACGCTATGGTCGGCATGTTCAAGCGCCGGACGCCGATCGTCTCGCACGCCAACGCACGCCTTTCCTCCGCGTAGTGTCCCGCGGAGGGAAACTTTGCTTACCGGGTGGTGGGCTGGAGGCGCCGTGAAAGCGGCGCCTCTTTAATTTTGGTGATGCGCCATACACATGGCACAGAGTGGTGGCAATCTGGGGCCATGAACGATTACGTCATCGGTTCTGGGGCGGTTCTCACCGCCGGTCCGAACGCGGGTATCGCGGGCGTCAGCCTTCACGCGCAGACCGATCCGTCGATCGCAGCAAGCGTGAGGGCCGCAGTCGTCGATTTTGAGTCCAGTCGTTTGAGCGATCTCTCTGCCGTCGTGGTCGTGGCCTCGGGTTGGAATGCCGCCCGCGTCCGGGCCGACCTCGTGACCCCGCTGCTCGAACGCGGCGACTGCAGCTTGGCAGATGTTACGGAAACGCTCGCACGTGCCGCCGGCACCTCCGAGGTGCATTTTTTCGCGCGTTGGATGCCCGACGATTTGCTTGTCAGTACCCTGCGCCGAGCTGGAATTACCGCGGTCGCTCACCCACTCGAGGCGATACGGCAAGCGGCGCTGGTCAGCGGCCAGAAGTATTCGCGCTGGCCCTCACCGTTGCGGGCTGCGTGAGGGCAAGCCTCAGACGTATCTCAGGGGCTTCTTGATAGGATCAGCCCTAGAAATGATCAGTATGGCAAACGCTCGCGTGGCAGTGATCGACGACGATCGCATGGTCCGTGAAATGCTGGAACTCGGCCTCTCGCGCGAGGGCTATAGCGTGCAATCCGCTTCGGATGGTTTGGCGGCGCTCGACTTGGTGCGCCGGTTCGATCCAGAAGTGATCGTTCTGGACATCATGATGCCCAAGATCGACGGAATCGCGCTCCTGCCCAAGCTACGAGAAATCACGCAAGCGCCTATTTTGATGCTCACCGCTAGGGGCGGTACCGAAGATAAGGTGCAAAGCCTCAGCGCGGGCGCGGACGATTATTTGGTGAAACCATTCGTGTTCGAAGAGTTGATCGCACGTCTGCAAGCTAAATTGCGCCGCCCGCAACTGATCGAGGAGAACGTGCTTCGCTGGCGCGATCTCGCGCTCAATCCACAGACGCGCGAGCTTTCCCGCGGCAAGGAAGCCATCGATCTGACGCAGCGCGAGTTCGATTTGTTGTCGGTGTTTATGCGCGAACCGCGTCGCGTCTTCAGCAAGGACCATTTGCTCGAGATCGTCTGGGGCCACGATTTCGAAGGCGGTCCGAATATCGTCGAAACGTACATTTCCTACCTGCGGGCCAAGATCGACCGCCCGGGCGAACGCGGCTCGTTCATTCGTACGGTACGCGGCGTAGGGTACGGCCTTTCGCAGCAAAATTAGTCCGTGAAGTGAAACAACGCGCATGAAGCTATCGATCGCATCGCGGCTCTCGGCGCTCTTTGCCGTACTTCTGGGCTTTACCGTGCTCGTCGTGATGGTAGCGTCGAGCTTTGCCTTGGTATTCGAGCTGAATTCGTTCAGCCGCGACATCGTGCTCGCCAAGCACGAAGAGGCTCGCCTGCTCGTCGATCAGTACCGCGCAAACGGCATGTCGCTCAACCAGGCGGCGCCGCAGATTGCAAGCGCGCTTAGCAGCATTGGTCTACAAGTCGCGGTATTCGATTCGCGGGGGAATTTTCTCGCCGGCGACAAGACGGTGCACCCGCGCTTTCTTCCACGCATCGTTGCTCTGCGTGCGCGTGAGCAAGCCGGTGAACGGTTCGCCGGTCCCCGTGCTCCGGACGGCGAGCGCGTCA
>JASHZC010000076.1 GCA_030042755.1 Vulcanimicrobiota bacterium
CGGCGGGAGCCGGCGTGACGCGCAATCCCGGCGACACGTCAACGCGTTGGCTCAACCTCGGTCCCAGCGTTTACGTCGGCCCGATGGTCTACGAAGTTCGCTTTATGCCGGCCGATACAAACGGCATCGCTACGAGCGCCGCGGAAGGCATCGTTGAATACAACCGGCTCGGTCGCGATCAAGTCGTTCTGACATACCTGGATGGTTCCCAACCCAGCGTGCTGGTGGCCTTTCCGCCGTCGTACACCACGTTTCAGCGCCTGAACGAAGCCGACGTCGTGTGGCGTCATTGGCTTCGTCCGAACTTCGGGATTCTGATCGGCGGGACCGATGGGAATCACTACGACCGGTTTACCGGTGCTACGCTCTATCACCAGCGCGCGATTACGCTCGGACTCTTCTTCGGACGGGCCATCGGCCAACCGCGATGAAACGCGCCGCAGCATGGATGCTGCTCGCACTCCTAGCTGGATGCGGCGGGGGCGGCGGAGGCGGCAATGGAAGTCCGCTGCCCTCAACACCCGCGCCGACACCAACAGCGGCGCCGGTTGCGGCGGATGATTGGACGACGTACGCCCACGACGTGCAGCGCACCGGGCTAGAGACGCAAGCAACCGGGATTACGAGCTCAACCGTCTCCTCACTGACGCTTGCATGGAGAAACACGCCGAACTCTTCGTGCGCGACGCAGGCGATAGCCGATGCAGTGATCGTCGATCAAGCGAGCCCCATCGTTGCCGGGGGGTTTGTTTACTACGCAGACGCGTGCGGCTACGTTGCCGCGCTTTCGACGAGCACCGGCGACGTGATGTGGCACACGCAACTCACCGTGCAAGGTCTTGGCGGAGCTCTCGGGACGCCGACGCTCGACGCGGCGAATAATCTGTTGATCGTTCCGGTGCACGGCAGCGATCCCGCTACGTGCGTGGTCACAAGCCTTCCGTGTAAAACACCGGCTAATGGAGGATACCTCGCTGCGCTCAATGCGAAAACCGGCGCCGTCGTGTGGACTCAGACACCGCTTTCGATGGGAAATCTGCGCGGTGAACCGTTCGTTCTGAACGGAGTCGTGTACGAGGGACTTGCCGGCGGTGACGCGTTTTCCGGCGCGATCGAGGGCGGCTTGTTTGCTCTAAACGAGCAAACCGGAACGGCCATCGGTGCGATCCCACTTTTTCAGGTCGCGCCGGTCGGTGAAAGCTACGACGGCGGAGGTTCGTGGTCGCCGATCAGCACCGACGGCACCTATCTCTACGCCGGAACCGGCAACACGGTGAACAATGACGGTCTGCAAGACAGCGTCGTGCAGTTCAACCCACAAACGCAGCAGGTAACGCCGAATTTCCAACTCACGGCGTACGACGGGAAGAGCGCGGACGAGGATGTCGGCGGCGGCGAGATGATCTACGATGGAGACCTGTATTTCGAAGGGAAGAACGGCAAGTACTACGGCTACGTGCTCGACACGCCCAGCGTGCCGTTTGCGGATATCGAGGTCAACACCAACAGTCAAGCCGGAGACGGTGCGATCTGGACGCCGACGACCGACGGGAACGTCGTAGCCGTGTCGTCCGGTTACAACACGAAAACGCCGCAGTTCAGCAGCGTGTTGCACATCTTTACGATCGGCAGCGACGCGGACCGCTGCGACAGTATTGAGGCGACGTATTCCGCGCTTTACAGCTATGCCGCGTTCGTCTCTGGCGTCGGATTCACCGGGCTGGACAACGACGTACCGACGGGTACGCCCGATGGCGGGACAAATGGTCCCGCTCCGGAGTTCGTGGCGTTCGGCGACAACTGCAAAGTCTTGTGGGAGGCCACACAAACCGACATCCTCGCGTTCTTCTACGGAGGCCCCGCAGTCGTTCCCAGCGGTGTCTATGCGATCGACGACATGGGCAACGTGTATGCGTGGAAACTGCCGTCAGCAACGACGTCGAGCAAAACCAGGTCACTCGTGAACAAGAACGGTCGATCGCTGATCCGCCCCGGCGTTCGCAGCACCGTCAGGTCAACACTCTATATGCGCCGGGCGTCGCATTAATTCCAAAGGGGTTATCATCGTGGTTCGAACCATCGGGAGTATCTTATCGGCGGTGTTTAGCCGCTGGACCGTCTTCATCATCATCGTCGGCTTTACGCTCTGGAACATTCACAACCGAATCGATCAGATCGGAAGCGCGCACCTTCATTCGACAAACATTTCGGTCGTTACGTCCATGGCGCCGGAATAGCTACGGCGCGAACAACACTTTTCCAGCACGGCCGGGTGTTTCGGCAGCCCTCAGCGCAGCCGCCGCGTCGCTCAAACGGTAGACACCGGATACCGGCAACGGCAATTCGTTCGCCAGAGCCAGATCGAACACGCGGCGCATTGCAGTCGCGCGTTGTTCGTGCGTCGCGCGTTGCATCCACGCGTTCATCCAGAATCCGCGGACGGCGGTTTCCTTCGCAATCATAAGCCCCGGGTCGATCTTCATCGAATGGCCGGAAAGACCGCCGAACACGATGAGCTCGCCAAACTGCGCGAGCAGCCGCTGCAGCTCTACCGATTCCGCCCCAGCGACCGAATCGACGATGCGCGCAAATCCCGTGCCGCCGGTCAGATCGCGAGCCCGTGCTTGCCATCCTTCGCGCGACGTATCGACGACGTGCGTTGCGCCGTAACCGCGCAATTCTTCTACCGCCGCTTCACGCCGAACGAAATTGACGATGTTGACGCCCCGTTTCTGCGCGAGCTGCATCACGATTCGGCCCACCGCCCCGGCAGCCGCGTTCTGTGCGATCCACGCGCCCGGTTCGACGTGCAGCTCGTCGAACAGAACGACGGCCGAAAGCGGCATCGCAAGTAACTGGCACGCGCGATCGTCGTCGATTGCGTCCGGAACCGGCACGAGTCCGGCAATCGGCGACGCGATCGACTCCGCCCATGCGCCGCGCCCCGCGCACGTGACGCGCGTGCCCAATGCTATCCCGTGGGCGCCTTCTCCGAGCTTGTCGACCGTTCCGAGAAATTCACTGCCGCCGATGGCCGGCAAAACCGGCTTGTAGCCGTAGATACCGCGTATCGTGGCCAGATCGTGGTTATGAATGGGCGAACGGAGCAGGCGAAGGCGGACTTCGCCCGCTCCCGGGCTTGGTTCCGGCAGATCGGCCGGAGCGACAACGTCCACCGGCTCGCCGAAGCGCGCGTACGTCAAAGCGATCATGCGCGCCCCTTCGCGCCGGCGTTACGCTGCGCCTAGAGGATGCGCGAACTTTCATGTGCGCGTCATAATGGCACAGTAAAATCGTCTGCGTGCCTATGCTTCTTGCGCTTCCGCCACATTCCGTTCCGATTGTGAGCCGATTTGATTACGTCGCCGTCGATCCGATTCGCCGGCGCGTCTATGCCGCGCATACCGGCAGCCAGACGCTGCTCGTCGCCGACGGAATCACGGGTGACGTGCTCGGACAGATCGACGTCGGCCCGATGCACGGTGTTGCGGTCGATCCGGCAAATGGACACGTGTACACCGGCAACGGTACCGACCAGACGATCGACGACATCGATCCAGTTGCGATGAAGGTCGTCGCTAGCGTGAGCGTGCCGGGCAACATCGATGGTATGGTGTACGATCCCGCGCTACACCGTCTGTACGCCGACGAAGACGGCACGAATCACGTCTTCGTCGTCGACACGCGCGCGATGAAGCTGGTCGGCACGATAACGCTTCCATCGAACGATCCTGAAGCGATGGCGATCGATCCGGCAACGCACGATCTGTATCAGAACTTGAACGACACGAACAGCATCGCGGTGATCGATCCGAACGCGCTCAAAGTTGTCAAGGTCATCAAGACGCCGCAGATTGCAAACAATCATCCCCTTGTCTTCAGCCCCCAACTCAATCAACTCGTGGTTGGCGGGAAGAACGGCGTCATGTCCGCGTATACTCCGTCGGGCCGGCACATGGGCGATGGAAAGGTTCAGCCCGATATCGATCAGTGCAGCTTGGGGGAGAAGGGTGATATCGAAGCGTGCGCCGGGAAGGGGATCGTCACGCTCGTCAAGCTGACGCGCGACGGCGCTCCGCAACTCCTCGCCACCCTCGACACCGGGCACACGGGTGCGCACACGGTCGGAATCGACCAGGAGCACGGACTGGTGTGGATCGTCTATCCGTCGCCAAACGGAGACTTTATCGAACCATTAAGAATTTCGCCGTAAGCAAGAGAGTGCCGTTCGCGCTCTGAAGATTCCCGGCGCTTATGCGCGTCCTGATTGTTGAGGATGATACCGCGCTGCGACGACTGATCGCGCGGGGGTTGCAGGAAGAGGGGCACATCGCCGATGCCCTCGGCGATGGGCGCGAGTGTGCTGCATACCTTGCAGCGACCGCGTACGACGTGCTCGTACTCGACCTCAACCTTCCGAACCGCGACGGGTTAGCAGTGTTACGCGAGTTGCGGAGCCTCGGTCACGACACCCCCGTGTTGATTCTTACCGCGCGCGTCAATGCGCGGGACGTCGTCGGGGGTCTCGATGCCGGAGCTGACGATTACCTTCGCAAACCGTTCTCGCTCGATGAGTTGCACGCGCGCCTTCGATCGCTTACGCGCCGTCCGCGCGCCTGGGCCGACGATGTGCTCCGCTGTGGGGACCTCGTGTTCGATCGCCGTACGCGCGAAGCGCGCCGCGGCGAACGAGCGATCGAGTTGACATCGAAAGAAATCGCATTGCTCGAGACTCTGCTGCGCAACGCCGGCCGAACCGTTACTCGCGAGGCTTTGATCGACGCCGTCTGGGATCGCAACGCGGACCCCGGCTCGAACGTTCTCGACGTGTACGCTCGAAGGCTTCGCGTTAAGCTGAGCGCGGTTGGCGAGCCGCCAATCCTGCATACGATTCGTGGCGTCGGCTTCAAGTTGGACCACAGCGCGTGAGTTTCCGGCGCCGCATCGCCCTCACGATTACGCTCTTGCTCGCGGCGGGGTGTATAATTTTCGCGGCAGTTTCACTTGCAGCGCTCGGCCGCACGCTTCGCGCAGGCGTGGATGAGAAGCTGCAAACGCTCGCGCTCGCCGTCGGGCAGATCGTCGATAACCACAA
>JASHZC010000077.1 GCA_030042755.1 Vulcanimicrobiota bacterium
CGGTTGACCACGCCCTGGACCCGCACGATTTCCGCGATGATTCAACGCTTCGCGATGTCTCGCAAGGTAAATTGCAACTGGCGTACGGCGGGAGCGACGACCCTGACGCTCCGCTGGCCGATTCGCGCGGCTGGTATTGCGTCGCGCCGCTGGTCGCTCGCGACGTCGTTCGCGGCATGCTCTACGCCGACGATCCGCCCGGCGAGGAGATTACCGAAAATCAGTTGCGCGTGTTGCTCGACTTCGCTTCGCAAGCGGCGATTGCGGTCGAGAACGCGCGTCTGTACGACGAGACCCGGCGACTCCTCGAAGAAACGCAGCGCCTTGCCAACACCGACAGCTTGACGGGAATTCCGAATCGGCGCGCGCTTACCGAGTTGCTCGATCGCGAGCTTCACACGTCCGAACGCTACGACACGCCATTTGCGTTCGTGATCCTCGACCTGGACGATCTCAAAAAGATCAACGATTCGGGTGGTCATAGCCTTGGCGACCTGGCGCTCAAGCGCTTTGCGCAAGTGCTCAAAAAGAATGCCCGCAAAGGCGACATCATCGCCCGCTATGCCGGCGACGAGTTCGTCCTCATCATGGCCCAGAGCGACCGCGAGCACACGGTGCGGGGCGTCGAGCGCATTATGTCCGCTCTGCGCCGCAACGGTCTGGCGAGCTCGATCGGGGTCGCGATGTTCCCAGCCGACGGAATCGACGGCCAGACGCTCTTTTTTGCGGCCGACGAGGCCCTCTATCAGGCCAAGCAAGCCGGAAAGAACCAGTACCGCTTCTACGCTCGGACCAAGGGCGAGGAAGGGTCGCCGACCGGCGCGACCGCGTGACCGCCACCTGCCGGCTGCGCGATAATAGTCATGGGGAACCGGGAAACCGGATAGTATAAAGAAGCAAGGTCGTCCATCTTCATTTCCCGGGAAAGGCAATCGTGATCAAGCACGACGTCGTCGTTATCGGTGGCGGTCTGGCGGGCATGCGTGCGGCGGTCGAGGCCGCCGAAGGCGGAGCCGATGTTGCAATCGTCTCCAAAATGCACCCGGTCCGTAGCCACTCAGGCGCAGCCCAAGGCGGCATCAACGCCGCTCTTGGTAATCGCGAGGAAGACACTCCAGAGGCGCATACTTTCGACACCGTCAAGGGCTCGGATTACTTGGGTGACCAAGACGCAATCGAAGCGATGTGCGAGGACGCGCCCAAGCAAATCATCTGGCTCGAGCATCGCGGATGCATTTTCTCGCGCATGCCCGACGGACGGATCGCGCAGCGTCCGTTCGGTGGCGCCGGCGCTCCGCGGACGTGTTATTCGGCCGACGTCACGGGGCTGGTCATTCTCCACACGCTCTGGGAGCAGCTCGAGCGCTTCGGCGTCAAAGTGTACGAAGAGTACTTCTGCACCGCACTGGCAATCGAAGACGGCGTCGGCAGCGGGGTCGTCGCGTACAACATGCGTAACGGCGAACTCGAATTGATCGCCTCCAAGGCAACGATCTTCGCGACCGGCGGCGCCGGACGCATGTATCTCAAGACGACCAACGGCTACGCGTCGACTGCCGATGGAATGGGCATCTGCTACAAAGCCGGCATCCCGCTGATGGACATGGAGTTCATGCAATTCCATCCCACCACGCTCAAAGAGAACGGCGTGCTCATGACCGAGGGCGCGCGCGGAGAAGGCGCATATTTGCTGAACTCGCTCGGCGAGCGCTTCATGTTCAAGTACGCGCCGAACAAGGGCGAACTCGCCTCTCGCGACGTCGTCTCCCGGGCCGAATGGACCGAGATCCTCGAAGGTCGCGGCGTCGACGGCTGCGTGCTTCTCGACATGCGTCACCTCGGTCGTGAAAAAATTCTCGAACGTCTGCCGCAAATTCGCGAACTCGCGCTGGACGCAACCGGGAAGGATGCCGTCAACGAGCCGATTCCGATTCTTCCCGGCGCGCATTACACGATGGGCGGCATTGAGACCGACAAGTGGGGCGCAACGCGTGTCCCCGGCGTGTATGCCGCCGGTGAGTGTGCCTGCGTTTCCGTTCACGGTGCGAATCGCTTGGGCGGGAATTCGCTGCTCGAGACGATCGTCTACGGTTCCCGGTCTGCAAAGCACGCCCTCGACTACATCAAGAACGTCGGCGGTGTCAAACCCTCGGAGCGCACGCTGCGCGCCGAGCAAGATCGCGTGAATGCGCTCCTGGCGAGCAAAGGCGGAACGCGCGCACCCAAGCTGCGTCGCGCCATGAATGAAACGATGAGCGAGAACGCGTTCATTTTCCGCGACCAGAAAGGCCTACGTGCCGCAGTCGAAGATTTGGACCGCGTGCGTAAGGAATTCGACGCGGGTGTCTACGTGATGGACAAGTCGAAAACGTTCAACACCGATCTCGTATCGACGTTTGAAACGGACTTCCTCATCGATGCTGCATACGCGCTGGCGAAGGGCGCGCTCGAACGCACGGAGTCGCGCGGCGCGCAGGCGCGCACCGATTATCCCGAACGCGACGACGAGCATTGGTTAAAGCACTCGCTGTTGTGGCGGCAGCCCGACGGTTCGCCACGTCTCGACTACTCGCGCACGGTCACGATTACAAAATTCGAGCCCCAGGTGAGAACGTACTAACAATGGCAAAGATCAAACTCGATCTCTTCCGATTCGACGAAGCCGTCGATACTATTCCGCATCGCGATCTCGTCGAAGTCGACGTTCCAGAAACCACAACGGTGCTCGACGCGCTCGAGACGGCTAAAGCAGAGATCGACGGCTCGATCAGTTTCCGCCGCTCGTGCCGTTCGGCCATTTGCGGTTCGTGCTCGATGAACATCAACGGCGTCACCGGCCTCGCGTGTAAGACCAAC
>JASHZC010000078.1 GCA_030042755.1 Vulcanimicrobiota bacterium
GGGCGTTCGAACGATGCGTTCGCGCTTGCGTTGGAAGCCGTGCAGCTCTTTCCGCGAAGCTCCATCTCGCACGCTAACCTCGGGTATTTCTATCTGTTGCGCCGCGAGCCGGCAGAAGCGATGCGCGCGTACGAAGCGGCCTTGCGCGTAAACGCTGATAATGCCGAAGCCCGGCGTGGGCTTGCCGTCGCTCAACGCCAGTTCGGCATCGCCGCCACAGGCGATTCGATCTCAGTCATGCCGTTCCGCGGAACCGGCAAGGCAATCGACGTGCTCGTACCGATTACGCTCGGCAGCGGGAACGTCGTTACCGACGAACTCTTCGACGATCGAGTCTTTCGCGTAACGAAGCTGGCCGTGGAGTTGCATCCCAAGGATGCGGATTTGCCCGCGCACGACGTCGTCTTCAATGCGGTGGGAGATGCCGACGGGTCGCCCGAGGCAGTGGCGCAAACGGAGAAGCTATTAGCCGGTGCGCGGCGGCGCGTGCTCAACGATCCAGCGATCGTTGCGCTGACCGGCCGGTCGAATCAGGCAAAGCGCCTGAGCGGCATTGAGGATCTCGTCGTGCCGCCGATCGAACGCGTCGAACGGAATCGCGTTGCGGCACTGGCATTACCGCTGCTTCTCCGCACGCCCGGATTCCATGCCGGCGAACACTTCCTCCGCGTCGATGATGCGATCGAACGCGACGCGGCGCTTGCCGAGCTACCTGGCGAAACGCTTTACGCGATCGCATTCGTCGATACGCGCGGCACCGATGGAGCGTTCGTAAAGTATCGCATTATGGCGGTCGACGGCACGATGTATCCGCTGCATGCGGCGATCTCACAGTACTGGAAGGTGCATTACTTCAGTTCGGAGATGGCAAGCCGGCCTGCGTTTCGCGAACGCGAGGAACGCTTTTTGAGCGATCCCAAGTCGGCGATCGGAGAACGCGCATGGTCGGGGCTGCAGCGCGTCGTCGACGCGGTTAACCTCGATTACGCAGGCATCGATTTCGGCCTCGACGCGCAAGGTCGCGTTGTCGTCTTCGAAACGAACGCAACGATGGCGGTACGCCGTCCGCCCGAAGAACCGATGTGGCGTTATCGCACGCGCGCGGTCGACGACGTGCTCGATGCGGTGCGCGCGATGCTGGTACGTTACTCTTCGATCTGAGCGCCGCCGCCCTGATCGTCGATCAGAAAGCGCGTATCGAACGTCTTGGCTTCACCCGTCACCTCGTCGTGCACGCGAGAGTGGATGGTCAGCCGGTGAAAGAGGCGTCCGTTGCGCTTCACTGCTCCACCGTACGTATATTGCACGAGCGGCGTCTTATCGTCGAGTGGAGCCAGGCGTCCGCGTTGCACCAATTGCGAGAGCATCGTGTCCTGGAGCTTCTTGGGTATTAAGCGCGCAACGTCGTCAGCTTGAAGCCGAACGGCTTCGAGCTCTTTTTGCGCCTTGTTTTCGACGACGACGGCATCGTCGTTGCAGAATCGTATGACCGCGTCCCAATCATCGGCGCTGATACCCGTGAAAGTCAAACCGTAGCGCCACGCGGGTTTCCCGGCAGCCGTGCCGGGCTGCTGCCATACGCGCTTGGCGCGGATGACGATGTTACGCCCCTCGAGCTGCACGCGAAAATTTGCTTCTTCGGGAAGAGCCGACGGCGAAACGACTCCCATGCCGCTTCCGGAGATGTCGAGGCACGCGCAATTCGTCCACTGTTGTCCGATGGCGACCCAGGCGGGAAAGGGCCCCGCGCGCCGCGCGTATTTGCGCCGGTTTCCTGGAGCTCCGGTGAAGAGAGTGATTAGGTCGTTCAGCATGTCCTAGGTCCATATATTCATCGTCGCAACTTGGGAGAAGTTGCGTGGTTGCCAGGGAAATCTCCCTGGACATGTCGACCCGCACGTATGAAATCGCCGGATGCGAGCTTGATGTCCTGCTGTTACCGGCAACGACATCCGGGAGGCCGACCCTCGTGATGCTGCACGAAGGTCTGGGTTCGGTTGGCCTGTGGCGCGATTTGCCTCAGCGATTGCGCGAGCGCACGGGCTGCGCGGTGATGGCATACTCGAGACGCGGGAACGGGTATTCGAGCGCGCTCGACGGACCGCGTCAGCCACGCTACATGCACGATGAGGCGCTCGACGTATTACCCGCATTGCTCGAGCGCACGCGAATCGAACGGCCGCTTTTGATCGGTCATAGCGACGGCGGTTCGATTGCCTTGATCTACGCCGGCACGTTCCCCGATCGCGCTGCCGGTCTCGTTCTGCTCGCTCCGCACGTATTCGTTGAAGAGATTAGCGTGCGTAGTATCGCCGCGATCGGCGTAACCTATCGTGAGGATACAGGCTTTCGCGAACGCCTCGCGCGGCATCACCGCGACGTCGACCGGACCTTCTACGGATGGCACGACATCTGGCTCTCACCGGCATTCCGGAATTGGAATATCGAAGAATATCTCCCTCGCGTCGCGGTGCCCGTAATCATGATTCAGGGACGTAACGACGAATACGGCACGACGTCACAACTCGACGCGATCGAGCGAGGTGTGCCGGGCGTATGCGATCGCGTCGAGCTCGATCGCTGCGGACATTCCCCGCAGCGCGATCGGCCGGACGCGGTGGAGTCGTCGATCACCGCGATGGCACTTTCGCACTGGGCGTAAAGAAAGCATTATAGCGGCGGGGCCAATGAGATTCTCCGCAGAATCTTGTTCTATGGCCGACGCTTCTGCTATACGGCCCGAGCTTTCGTTGGTAAAACTCAACGTGCTCTGCGTTGACGATTCCCCCGACGACGCGAAACTCAATGTCTTAGCGATCGCGCGGCACGGCTATACTGTTGAGAGCCTTCGCGTCGAGGATCGCGATGCCGCCGAAGAAGCTTTGGCAAACCGTAGCTGGGACCTCATTCTGTGCGACTATTCCATGTCGCATTTCAAGGCGACGGCAATGTTGGATCTGATGAGCGCGATGGAATGCGATAGTCCATGCCTGATTATCTCCGGCGCAGTTGGAGAGGAAGCCGCCGTCGAGACGATCCGCCGAGGCGCATACGACTACATCTTCAAAAATAATCTGGAGCGCTTGGGACCCGCCGCGGAGCGAGCGCTTCGCGACGCCGAGCTGCGCCGTGCGCGCACGTTGATGGAGCGGCAACTGCGCGAGCGGGAGACGCGGCTGCGGTTGCTCTTCGAGCAGCTACCTGCGCTGGTTATATCGTGCGATACGAACCTAACCGTCACGTCGGTAGAAGGGGCGCAGCTATCGCAAGTGCCCGATGATCCCAATGCGTTGATCGGCACCCACGTTGCCGCGTCGGCGCTGCTTGCGGACGAGTCGCGCTTTCCAAT
>JASHZC010000079.1 GCA_030042755.1 Vulcanimicrobiota bacterium
GCCGGCCACTTTTCAAAGATGGTGCACAATGGCGTCGAGTACGGCATGATGCAAGCCTACGGCGAGGGATTTGAGATTCTCGAAAAATCGCCGTTCGATTTCGATTTGGAACAGATCGCGAATCTGTGGAGTCATGGCAGCGTCGTGCGCTCGTGGCTGCTCGAACTCGCCGCGCTCGCATTCAAAGCCGACCCCGGCCTCAAAGATATCCGGGGGTACGTCGACGATACCGGCGAGGGAAGATGGACCGTACAGGCCGCCATCGACGAGGATGTTCCCGCGCCGGTCATCACGCTCTCGCTCATGCAGCGCTTCGTTTCGCGGCAGGATGAGTCGTTCAGCGCAAAGGTCATCGCCGCACTGCGCAACCAGTTCGGTGGCCACGCCGTGAAAACGGAAACGCATGCCTGACGCGGTTGCAAGCGTTTCCGTTGATGGCCGGCAAGAGAACCCGCTGCGTGCGGGTTTGCAAACCGACCGCATCAGCGACCCGTGCACCATCGTCTTCTTCGGCGCCAGCGGCGACTTGTTCAAACGGATGCTGCTGCCTGCACTCTACTCACTGCGTTTGAAGGGCATTCTTCCCAACGACTTTGCGATCATCGGCTATTCGCGTTCGAACTATACCGACGAGAGTTTTCGCGCCTATTGCAAGACGCAGCTCGACCAATTCGCGCCGTCCGATCAAAAGCCGCAGGGCGCGATCTGGGACGACTTCGCTAAACGCATCGGATATATTGCCGGCGAATTCGACGACCACGCGGCCTATACGAAACTCTCGCAGCGCATCGCCCAATGCGACGAGCAACTCGGGACGAAGGGCAATCGGCTGTTTTACCTCTCGACGCCGCCTTCAGTCTTTCCGACGATCATCGACCGCTTGCGCGAGGCCGGGCTGAATCAACAGGATCGCGGTTGGGCCCGGATTATCGTGGAAAAACCGTTCGGGACCGATCTCGAATCCGCGCGCGCCTTGCAGCAATCGGTCGATCGCGTCTTTCGCGAAAGTGAAGTCTACCGCATCGATCACTACTTGGGCAAAGAGCCGGTGCAGGACATCATGGCGCTGCGCTTCGGCAACACGATCTTTGAGCCGGTGTGGAATCGCAATTACGTCGCGTCGGTGCAGATCACCGCGGCTGAACAGCTTGGAGTTGAGCTGCGCGGTGGATATTACGATCACGCTGGTGCGCTGCGCGACATGATCCAGAATCACGTCATGAATTTGCTCGCGCTGGTCGCGATGGAACCGCCGTCGAGTTCCGACGCGGACGCAATCCGGAGCGAGAAATTCAAGGTCTTGCAATCGATCTCGTCGCCGGCCTACGACTCGGTTGGAAAGATGTCGGCGCGCGGGCAGTACGGTGCCGGGCAAATCAACGGCGAAGCCGTGCCGAGCTACCGGCAAGAGCCCGACGTAAGTCCACAATCCAACACTGAGACCTTCGCCGCGGTTCGGTTGGAAATTGCAAACTGGCGCTGGGCCGGTGTTCCGTTCTATCTCCGATCGGGAAAGCGTCTGGCAAAAAAGGTCTCGGAAATCGCGGTGACCTTCAAGCCGATTCCTCACCGCATCTACGGTGAAAGCACCGACACGATCGAACCAAACGCGTTCGTGATGAAGATTCAGCCGGAGGAAGGCGTCGCGATGCGCTTTTCGGCGAAGGTTCCGGGAATGAAAAGCCACATCCGTAGCGTCTTCATGGATTTCAACTACGGCACCGGATTCGGGGTGCAATCCCCTCCTGCATACGAACGATTGATCGGCGACGCGATGCGAGGCGATCAAACGCTCTTCACGCGCTGGGACGCTGTAGAACGCGCCTGGGAGATCGTCACGCCGGTGCTCGATGTCTGGCAAAATACCAAAGATTTCACGTTTCCAAACTACGCTGCCGGTTCGCAAGGGCCCGATAACGCGTTCGTCCTTTTTCCGGACTGGCGCCCGTTGTGAGCCTCGACGTCCATCCCGTCGCCGACGCTCTCGCGAAGGCGCGTATGGATCCCGAATCGATGAAGACGTCGACGATGACGCTCGTTATCTTCATCGACGACGCTGCGGCACACTGGCTGCGGGATCGCGCGCACGCTCTGGCCGAAAAATATCCGTCGCGCGTCCTGCTTTTCGACGCAACGAAAGATGCAAGCGAGAACGCCGTTGAGCCGGCTCTCGAGCGTAGCGAGTGGATTGAAATCGGCGCACGCGATGCCGATGCGGGCGACCTGGCCGCAGCCCTTGCACAACTCGAACTTCCCGACGCGCCGGTCGTGTTACTTTGGCTCGCACAGACCTTCACTGCCGACACGCGACTCCTGGCGCTCGCAGAACGCGCTCGCGCGACAATTTGCAGCAGCTCGGTCGTGCGATCCGACGAAGTCCCGCTGCGCGATCTCACCGTTTTCATCGAGCGCCATCCCGAGATCGTGGTTAACGACGTCGCTTATCTACGCTTGGGAACGTGGCGTGAGTTGATCGCCGAATTTTTCGACGAACCGAACTGCCGCGGCGAATTGCAGATGCTGCGCAGCGTGGAAGTAACGGCTGGATCGGACGCCGAGATGTACTATCTGCTCGGCTGGCTTGCAAGCCGGTTGGCGTGGACACCGGTCCGATCCGGCGTCTTCGGAACGACGAACGGCAACGTGCAGTTTGCGATGGTGCGCGACGGACCACCGCGCCGTATCTCGAGCGTAACCCTACGCTCGGATAACGCTACTTTTGTGGCGAGCGTCCATCCGCAAGACGAGGGTACGATCTGCCTCGATGTGACGGGAGCAAAGGCCTGTGATACCCGATGCACGCCGCTGCACACGATGGACCTCGCGTCGTTGATCGAGCGCGCGATTCTCAATCGGTCGCGTGACGAAATCTACATCGAGTCGATGCACATGGCAAGGGCAATCATCGATCGGCAACACGCATGACGCGAGACGACGGGGCACTGCGCGTGTACGACGGACCCGCCGGCGTCGCAACGGCGCTCGCCGATCTGTTCGTCATGCGCGCTCGCGATGCGATTGCAACACGTGGCACGTTCGCCGTCGCGCTTAGTGGCGGAACCACACCGAAAGCGACGTACGCGCTGCTGGCGCAAGCCCCGTACGCCGATTCGCTCGATTGGAACGCCGTGCAAATCTTTTTCGGTGACGAGCGCTGCGTACCGCCGGATCACGACCAGTCGAACTACAAGATGGCCTACGGCGCGTTTCTGGGCCCT
>JASHZC010000007.1 GCA_030042755.1 Vulcanimicrobiota bacterium
TACGCGCTCGTCAACCAATCGACGATGCCGATCACGGCGACGACCAGCGTCGTAAGGGCCGCGTAGACCACGGTCCGGCTGATGACAAACCGTACGTCGATGACGTGGCGCTTCAGGATCGCGTACATCAAGCAGAGCGGCATCAAGATCGTGAGATCGCCGGCTAAACCGCTCGACGCGACGTAGGGTCCGGTCGAGAGTACGTTGCGCAGGTCGTTGACGACCACGCCCAAGATGATTGCCAAAGCCGCCCACCCAAAACGCGCCCGTTCCATCCGCTGCATCGTGGCCAGACGAACGAGGACGATCAACACGGTCAACACCGTTAGCGTTTCGTCGAATGCGTTTTCAACGTTGGGAGAAACCGTCAGATTCGTTTGGAACGTCAAGTATGCCGCGGCGATCACATCGACGACAGCAATGACGAGCGCGCCCCAGAACAGCCGGCCGCGCCATCCCTCCGGGACTCGATCGTCAGGCACGACCACGGCAAAGAGCAACAAGAACGAAACGCCGATCTCCGAGACGAACTGCGGGAACCCGCCTGCGATCGCATATTCCCATGAGGAAAGCACCGTCAAGTTTTCGTCTGACATGAACGACGGGATGCTGCACAGACAATACCCGAAGAACAACCACGTCATCAGGCCCGGCCTTGCCATGACGAGCGCGATGCCGACGATCAAGTACACCAAAAAAACTGCGGTGCGGACGGCGGACCAAGCGTTGGAGATGTAATCGTTGGGAACCGGGGGCCCTGCATCGGGCACGATCTGAACCGAGCGCACCGAATCGCCCCGGCGCACGCACGCGGACAGAGGCGACCCCGGCTTGGCTATCGCAACGAACCCCGTTCCAAAGAAGACCGTTTGATCTCGTAGCGAGAGGCAGCCGAGCACGTCGCCGGTGCGTAACCCCGCGCGATACGCCGGCGATCCCGGCTCGACGCGCACGATATTGGGTTGGAACAGCGCACCGGTCTGCAGGCTGCTCACACCGGTATAGGCGCGAGGCGGCGTCTGAAACATCGAGGGAACCGCGAGCACGAACAAAAGCGCTGCGAGCCCCACGGTTACGAAAGCGCGGAGGGCGGTCATCAACCGCTAACTTGGTCCCTGAGAGCGCCGCTCCCTACGTCTTGTGCGTGAAGATCAGCATGAAGCGGCGGCCCGCCAGAGGATATGCGGGCGTACCCATGAGGCCCGTCGAGATTTCGTACGGAACGCCGCCGTTTTCGCGCGTGGTCAGGAAATTGTATGCGTTCGTTAGGTTCTCACCGACGAGCGAGGCATCGATGCCGTGAGCGAGATGCCAGGTAACTCCCGCACGCAGGGTCGCGAACGGCGGCAGATTCAGTTCGTTGTATCTTCCTTCGTAGAGGAGCCCTGCGTAGTACGCCAGCCCCGCGTCGGGCTGATGCTCGATTGCGAAGTTGACCTTATGCAACGGCACGCCCAAATCTTGAACGTATGGAACGACGTCGTCCGCAGCGTTTCCGGGGAACGACACGATGTACGCGCTGTCGATATCGTAATCCACATGGAGCTGCGTCTTCGGCGCTAGCGCATAATCGGTACGGAGTTCGACACCTTCGTACACCTCGTGCGTGACGTTGACCGGATAGCTCAAACAGGTAGGATTGCTATCGAGCGTTACCGTTGCGGTATCGCACGTTTGCGGGCCATAGTACGTAGCAACGCCGTTGTGCAAGTTCGTTCGATAGACGTCGAGCGACGCGTGCAGTGCGCGATCGTGTAGATGATAGACATGCTCCACGCCGATGTCCATCGACGTGGCCCGCTCCGCCGTGGCGTTCGGATTTCCAATGCTCGCGTAACCGCCCACCACCGGGATCGGCTGATTCGGTGCGGGCATGATGAACGTCGGCAGTTGGGGCGACTGGAACGTATTCCCGATCGAAGCGCGTACGCTCGTATCGGCGGCCGGCGTCCACACCATACCTAGGCGCGGATCGAAGCTATGGCCAAATGCGCTGTAGTCGCTGTAGTACGTCGCAAACGAGTAATGCAGCTTGGCGGTCGGATCGTCTTCATAGCTTACGCCGAGCCACCGTTGAGCTTGGCCCAGTCTTTGCAGCGTTGCCTCATCGTCGCTGCTGGTCACACTGTCAAACGCGCCGCGCCGTGCGACGGCGTCCGCATAGATGACGCCCAGAATGTTATCGGTGACGAGATCTTCGTTCGTATCCGCAAATTTTATGTCGAGCGATCCTTTGCGGAGCGCGCGATTGAGCTCGAGCGTGTCGTCGGCAATCAGATCGCGATCGTTATAGAGATACGGCGACGAGCCGGCTGCGTCACCGTTCACGTCTTGGGTTACCAACGACGTTTGATGACGGAAGGTCGCCGTCCACAGCGGCGTACCGTCGGCTGCCCGTTCCAGCGGCAGCTGCAGGTCAAGGCCGTATGCGTCATCGTTCGAGGAAACCGACGATCCGCTGAAATTTGAAAAGAGTTCGCTCGGATTCGGGAGACCGGTATTCGCAAGGGTGCAGTCGCCGGGAGCACAGGTCGAGGAGAGCGTAGCGGAAAGATCGCGATAGACGGCCTGATTGCGGAACGACACGCCGACAAAACCGCCGTCGCCAAATTGATAGCGCAGATTTCCCAGCGTTGAGCTCGCCGTCATGTCGTTGCCGATCGGTGAGGTTCCGATGCTGTTGCCGTTGCCGTCGGACGTATTGGGGAACTGCGCGTTATCGAGTTGTCCGGCCGAGTCGTAGCGATGGAATGAAAACGCATATCCGAATCGCTCGTCGCTACCGGTCGCTGCCAACGTGCCGCTCTGCGTTCCGAACGTTCCGAACGAGAAACGTTCGAGCGTATGATCCGTAGTCGTGGGCTGCAACGTCACGACGTTGAGCGCACCGCCAAGCGTGTTCGGACCGTAGAGCGAAGACGGCGCGATACCATACACGACTTGCACGTCTTGTAGATCTGCCGGATCGAGCAGCGAGAGATCGAAGTCGCCGGTGCTGCCGTTGTTCACTTGGTGTCCGTCGACGTCGACGAGCGTCTCACTGGGATCCGGTCCACGCAGCGCGACGACGGCCGGGGCGTTGAGGCCACCACCGATGATCGGATATACGGTCGTCGACAGCATTGAGGTGAGAATGTCGCTTGTACGCTCGACGCCTTGCGCCGCGTACGTT
>JASHZC010000080.1 GCA_030042755.1 Vulcanimicrobiota bacterium
CAACATTAACACGATCTCGTCCCTCGCCCAGTCAGCACCGGCGAGCAACAACCTGCTCGCTAGCTTGATCGACGGCGACCAAAACTAGAAAGGACTACGTACCATGAGTTTCCTTGGATCAATGCTCGAGAGCGCGTTGCCTACCATTGCGGGCAGCCTTGCCGGCGGGGCAATCTCCACCTTGTCGGGCAATGGGCTGAGCGGCCTTTCGGAAGGCGCGATGTCCGGCTCGAACGCCAGCCTGAGCAGCATGCTCAGCGCAAACTCCTCTTTCAACACCGGGCTGATGGGCCAGGAAATGGGCGCTCAAGACCAGCTCGATCTCCAAGCGACGCTCTTTGACGAAGCCATGGATCAGCAGTCCGAGAACATGCGCGAAATCAATTCGCTGCGCGACGCGCAGATGGCCCAACGTAAAGCCGACGATGGCATCACGAAGAAGTTCATCGAAAGTATCGGTCAATGATCGACGCTAGCTTCCTTGCGGCGCGCACGCCTCGCGCGCCGCAGGTCAAGCCTGCTGTAGATCCCGCTACGGGAGCAGCCAGCGACGACTCCGCTCAATCGGCGCAAGCGCACGCACTCGCGCTCGCCAAGTCTGCATTCGATTACGAAACGGAACTGCAAGCTGAGGCGGAGCGCGAGCGCGAGGCGCTCGAGTCACTCTTGCTGGCGCAGCTCAAAGACGAGGACGAAGTCATGAAAAAGTGGATCGCGATGATCGCTTGAGAAGCGCAGGGGTCTTGCCCCCCTGTGCTATACTTCTGACTTGTTCCCGGGCCATTAGCTCAGCTGGTTAGAGCGCATGCTTGATAAGCATGAGGTCCCTGGTTCGATCCCAGGATGGCCCACCATAAGAAACTCGCGAAAAACCCCGATTTGTTCGGGGTTTTTCTCTTGCTTCCGTTAGCTAGAGCGAGCGCTGACCCACGACGCGCCCTATGGGAGCCGACGTATCGACACCTTTTCCCCACACGCCATTAAAGCTATTGTTGTCGTCGTTGAACCAGAACGAGAACCATCCCGTATCTGGGCCGTTTCTCCAACGTGCTCTAACCTTGTCCTTTGCGACGAACTTGCCGTTGAGCGTAATCGGACCCGCTTGGCAAAGAACCGACGGCCCCGATTGCGTGCAGCGCATTGCCCCAACGAAAGAATTCGGACCGCCCGCGCCTGCGAGATTCCACGTTCCTGCAGCGGTAACGGGCGAGGGTGGCAGTACTTTATTGCCGACAAATGAACCGTTTGCCGCGCGTCCGTTGTATCCCCAAGTACCGTTGAAGCTGTGGCCATTGGGGCTGACGAAGATCGTAAGCCATCCCGCGCCGCCCGGACCGTTCCACTTTCCGTCGATTTGTGTATCGTTGACGAACGTGCCGGTGAATCCGGTTCCGGTTTGGTTGCTTGCGACAAGACTGTTGCCCGATTGAGTTACAGTGATCTTCCGCGCAGTATGGCCGTTTGGACCCGACTGCATGACTTCCCACGTTCCGGTAAGGTTCGGCGGCAATGCCAATGCGGTGGCAGTCGAGAGTGCCGTTAATGCGAGCGATAAAGAAATAGCAAGTGATTTCATGTGCGGTCTCCTCACATTTTTCAATCGTAAGGCGTGAAGCCCGCGAGTGTGTCGCACCGTCCTGGATGTAGCCGCAGTAACGAGAAAGTGGGCGCTCAATTGCTCGTAGCGCTCGTTGCGATCGTCCGCGTAAAACCGAGCTGCAATCGTCTCGTTCGGAAGACATGCACTCGGCCTGGAATCCATGACGGCGCCTTCTCGGCGCCGCATGAAACACGTGATATCCGCAGTAGTATCCAAGCCATGCGTGTCATTTATGCGAGAGCTGCAGCCATCGTCCGTATCGCGTGCATCGCGCTCGGGATTGCCGGGTGCTCGAACAACGGCTGCTCGACGCAGGTTGTCGCGAGTTCGTGGCCTCCCGGTCACGGTCCATCTCGTGGGAGTCTAGCCTCGCTGATTCGGAATAGGCTTGCAAATCTGTGGGGCGAGGTCGAGCTAAGTGACGGCCGCAGGTACGCTTTCGCAGCCCCTTTGCCTAAGGGAACGAACTTTTACGTAGGCAAGGTCGTCACGCTGTGTGCAGAGCACTCCGCGGCCGACGATCGGACCCACTATTCCGTCGATACCTTCGACGTCCGCCTCCAAAAGTGAACGCTCGATCAGGCGGGAGCATAGCGCAGCACCACGCTGTTACCCTATTCGGCGGTCTCGCCTTGCGCCGATTGGAGACGAGGTTTCACATGATTAACTTGCGCACTGACGGCTAATTCCGCTTTGCGAATAGCGATCCCGGCGGCGGGATCGTTCCGAATTGATAATTGCCGAAATCGTATTCGGCAACGAGTATGCTGCGCTGATCGTAGTAGGGGACCGAATACGACCACGTCACACGACGCAGGACCACGTACCCATCGATGTTCTCTACGTCGAGCGTGTAGTCGGTCAGTTCCTGTTCGAGCTTTGTACTCGGAAGATAGAACGTCAGGTATTCGGACACCACGACGCGCACGATCGCGAGTGAATGACGATCGATCCAAATTTCTTTGAGCGCCGGCCGATCGCGCGGCGCCGCGGGCAAGACGACATGCGCGGACTTCGTTCCGTCGATGGTTTGGTCACCTCGATCGACGCATGCAGTGTGAGGCGCGTTATGGAGGTCCGCAATTGTCGGAATTTCCGAACCCTGCGTTTGCGCTGCGAGCCACTCCTCGCGCCGGACGCCGTACGGTCCGAGCACGGGCGGCCCGGGCTCCAACTGGTCGCTGATGAACGGCTGATCCCACCGATCGTCGTCGACCGATGC
>JASHZC010000081.1 GCA_030042755.1 Vulcanimicrobiota bacterium
GTCCGGTATCCCAGCGGCATCCTTATCAAGGAGCTGGGTTCGGATTACGGTATCTCCGAAGCGCTCGGAGCAGTGGATAGCGACAACTTCAACCCTTAGCGTACCTCGGGCCGACCCTCACTCTGGAGCGGGGATATGTAATGGATGATGCGCGCAGGCTGGCTATCGCGCTAAATGTGCTCGTGAAAGGGCCGCAGTTTTCAAACTCGAAGGCGCGCGGCGCCGCACGCCAAGAGCCAGCCGTAAACTGGCCTGCGACGAAGCGACTGAATGAGGACTTCAACCCCGAGGTAGACGGATTCGAGTCCTTTGCAATGAACGATGGAAGCGTTTGCGTTTGGAAACCGGGGCAGTTCCGCTACATAGTAAGCGCGCCGGATCGACACGACTAAGGGATTACCAAGAGAAAACGATCTTGCCGTTGCCACGCGGCGCCCCTCCGGAAGTTTCTTTGACGTTCGTCGCCGATTTCTCGACGTACGAGGAGCCGCCGCCGCCTCCACCACCGGAGCCGCCGCCGCCATACTCTCCGCAGCAGCCGCCGCTGCCACCGCCACCGCCGCCGTAAAAGCCGCCTCCTCCGCCGCCGCCTTTTCCGGAGCAGCCACTTCCGCCCGCGCCACCGTCGCGGCTGGTTCCCGCATCTCCGTTGGTGCCCGTACAACCCGGACTGCCACCTAGCGAAGTTCCGCCGTAGGGACCTCCGGCGCCGCCCGCTCCGCCCGCTCTCTGCGAGGCGCCGTTGCCTCCGTCGGGAGCTCCGGCGCACTCGCCCCCGTAGCCCTGAGCGCCGGTCTTCGCGCCGCCCGCCCCGCCGCGTCCGCCAATGCACGAGTAGAAGCTGCCGGAGCCACTCATGAAGAGAAAGCTTTCGCCTTGACCGCCTCCGCCTGCAGCGACCAGTATGCGATCTGCGAGCCTACCACTTCCCACGCGCACGTCTGAGCTGCCGCCGCCGTCGTAGGCGCCGCTCCCGCCTCCGTTAAAGCCGCCCGAGCTGCCTTCGCCGCCGACATAGACGATCAACGATTGCGCGGGCTTCACCGCGATCGTGGCGGTGACGATTGCGCCCGGACCGCCCGCCGCGCCATGCCTTTTGCCGTCCCCGCTAGCCCCGTAAGCAGCGATCGTCACCGCGCTGACGCCGGACGGCACTCGGAACGTTTGGCGGGCGCCGGTGTAGTGGAGAGTGCGCGAGCCTCCGGGGGGACCTGAACTCGGGGCAGACGGCGAAGGGACGGTGCCGGCGCACCCCGCCAGGAGTGCGGCGGCGGCGAATGCGCCACCAAGACGACACACATGCAGCATGGTCGTACCTCTGTCACTGAAGTGTGCGCGACAGCGAAAGGCTAAACCTTCAGCGGTTAAGGGTATGCTCCACCGCACGACGTACAACGGGGGCGCGGCACCATGAACACTCGCACCGGGATTGAAGTCCGTCATTCGACCGTCCGCGTAGGCGCCGCGAACGTCTTCTATCGTGAAGCCGGTACACGAGGACAACCGGTTCTTCTGCTTCTCCACGGCTTTGCAAACTCGTCGCACTATTTCCGGCACCTGATGCCCCGGCTCGCAAGCCGATTTCACCTGATCGCGCCGGATATGCCTTCGTTCGGATTTACGACGGTTGACGACGGAGCGGGCTATCAGTTTACTTTTGCCGGTCTGACCACAACGATTCAAGGCTTTGTGAACGAACTCGCGCTGCGACGCTTCGCAATGTACGTGTTCGATTACGGCGCACCCGTCGGCTTCAATCTAGCGGTCGCCAATCCGGATAGCATTACCGCGATTGTGTCGCAGAACGGCAACGCCTACGAGGAGGGCCTGGGCGACGGCCCTTGGGCTCCGTTGCGTGCCTATTGGAAGCAGCCTTCACCCGCCATTCGTGAGTCACTGAAGCAACGCATGTCGCTCGATGGGGTCCGCGAGGCGTATTTCCAAGGGGTGAGCAATCCCGCTGCGATCGAGCCCGAGGCGTATTGGTTGGATGCGGCTCTACTTGCCCAACCAGGAATGATGGATCTTCAGGCCGACCTCAAGCTCGACTATAAATCCAATATCGAACGCTATCCGCTGTATCAACAATACTTCCGAACGTACCAGCCTCCGTTGCTGGCCATATGGGGAAAGAACGATACTTTCTTCATTCCACCAGGCGCCGAGGCGTTCAAGCGTGACGTACCAAATGCGGATGTCCGATTTTTGGACGCCGGCCACTTCGCGCTTGAAACCAACGTCGACGACTTTACCTCGGCAATCCTGGAAATGACGGTTAGCATATAGGGGGTTGCGGCGCTCAGTTCCCAGCTTCGACCAATTTTCGCAAAACGGCACGGCGCCCCGGGTGCGGGACTTTCTTTCACGGGCGCGTAGAACGCGGCACGCACTAGCACGGGAGGATCATCATGGCAAAGAACGTCGACAGACAGCCTCCGAGCCACGGCGGCGATGGCACACCGACCGTCCTACCGCGGCCCGACTTTCATTTCACTGGCGAGGTCGGTCGCACATACTTGGAATCTGACCCGGCACAGTTTCCGAAACCCGTGCAGGCGCCGGCGGGCGCACCAAACATCTTGCTTATCCTCGTCGACGATTGCGGCTTCGGTCAATACGGCACTTTTGGCGGTGGCATCCCTTCACCGACGATGGACAAACTTGCGGCCGAAGGCCTGCGTTATAACCACTTCCATACGACGGCGCTTTGCAGCCCGACGCGCGCGGCTCTCATAACCGGCCGCAACCACCACTCGACTTCGTTTGCCGGCATCACCGAGCTTGCAACCGGCTACGACGGCTACTGCTGCATCTTGCCGCGAAGCTGCGGGACGGTTGGGGAAGTGCTGCGCCAAAACGGCTACATGACCGCTTGGATCGGAAAGAATCACAATACTCCGACCTGGGAAACAAGCCAGGCCGGTCCCTTCGACCGCTGGGCAAACGGGATGGGGTTCGACTACTTCTACGGCTTCAATGCGGGGGATATGAATCACTGGGATCCGATACTTTATGAGAACCGCAATCTCGTGCCGAAATCGCCTGACCCTAACTACCACCTTACAACGGATATCGCCGACAAGGCTATCGCCTGGGTTCGTGAGGTTAGCAGCATCTCGCCTATCCGACCGTTCTTTCTTTACGTTGCGACGGGCGCGACGCACGCTCCCCACCACACGCCAAAAGAATGGATCGACAAATTTAAGGGGCAATTCGACGGGGGTTGGGACAAGTATCGCGAGCTCACGCTCGAGCGCCAGAAGAGACTCGGCGTCGTTCCGAAGGACACGAAACTGACGCTCCGCTCAAAGGGTCTGCCGGCTTGGGACTCACTCAACGCCGACCAGAAGCACCTGTATGCGCGCATGATGGAAGTGTTCGCCGGCTATGCCGCACAATGTGACTACGAGATGGGTCGGGTCGTCGACGCGGTGAAGCAGCTCCCCAATGCCGACAATACACTTATTTTTTACATTGCCGGTGACAACGGGGCAAGCGCTGAAGGCGGACTCGAAGGCTCCCTCTGCGAGAATCTATTCTTTAACGGATTTGCGGAGCATTGGCAGGACAACATCAAGGCCATTGATGAGCTGGGCGGTCCAAAACACTTCAACCACTTTCCAGCCGCTTGGGCGCACGCGATGAATGCGCCGTTTCAGTGGACCAAACAAGTCGCGAGCCACTTCGGCGGAACCCGCAACCCAATGATTATCTCGTGGCCCGCACAAATTAAGGATAAGGGCAGCTTACGCTCGCAGTTCCTTCACACGATCGATATCGTGCCGACGATCTACGAGCTATGCGGCATCACGGCGCCGCTCGAACTCAACGGAGTGCAACAGAAGCCAATCGAGGGGATCAGCTTCGCCTTTACCTTCGATGACGCAGCCGCCGATACTAGGCGCAAGACGCAGTATTTCGAGCTCGGCTGTAACCGCGGACTCTATCACGAGGGCTGGATGGCGTCGTCGCCGTCATTCGTCCCCTGGGATCCCAATCGTGGCGAGTGGGATCCGGATAAGGCGCCTTGGGAACTCTACAACATCGAGGAGGATTTCTCGCAAGCCAACGACCTCGCGCAACAGTTCCCCGAGAAGCTGCGCCAGCTTCAAGATACGTGGTGGGTGGAAGCTTCAAAGTATAACGTCTTACCGATCGACTGGCGCGGTGTGATAAGGATGAATGCTGAAGCGATGGGTCGCCCAAGCCTAACTGCCGGTCGCACGAAGATGACGTACTATCCCGGCACGATAGGATTACCCGATGCTGCATCACCACCGATGTGCAACAAATCCTGGACGATCACGGCCGACATCGAACTCGTAACCGGTGGCGAAAGCGGGATGATCGTCACGCACGGTGGCCTTGAGGGGGGCTACGGTCTCTATCTTAAAGACGGCACGCCCAGCTTCGTCTATAACTTTCTCAGCATCGACCGGCCGACGTTTACGGCGAAGGAGCCCTTAGCGAAGGGCAAGACGAAGCTCGTCATCGACTTCGTGTACGATGGGGGCGGCATGGGAAAGGGCGGCAAGATCACGATGAGCGCCAACGGGAAAACGATAGCAGAAGGCAGACTCGAGCGGAGTATTCCGATTCAGTTTTCGCTTGGCGAGGGTCTTGACGTCGGCACGGACGTTGGATCGCCCATCGACTTTACTTACGACCTACCGTTTGCATTTAGTGGAAAGATTGAAAAGGTCGAGATCGAACTCAAGGCGACATCGCCCGAGAGCCCAACGGCGGCCGGCGGGAAGGTCGCTGCGACGACGAATTAATTCAGCGCAGGGAACTAGGGCTTAGCGCACATCGGCTCGAGCGGATTGGGCGCCGTCGCCGCGAGCGTCACCTCCCACGTTTTGCCCTGAGAGTGCACGGCGAACGTATGCGCGATCGGAAGGCTAAAATTCGGGCTGACGACCGTACAGTGGTAAACCGTCTCTCCGGTGCACGTTGCAGATCCCGGCATCTCCTCGACGACGAATGACCGGCTGATAACCGATGTCGAGGTCCGGATGCGGGCGACATAGCATTGTGCCGGCAGCGTCACGTACGCTGCGATGACGAACGTTGAACTGCTCGTGACGCCGGCGTGCACGGTACCCGCCGTCGCGCGCTGCCACGATGCGGCGCCCGCGATCGCGGGTGAAAGAACGACCAGCGTCAGTGCCGCTGCGGTACGAAAATAACGCATTTGATGCGCCTCCTTCCCCTACGCCGGTAACTTGCTCGAGCCGGCTTCGTGGTATTAGGAATGTTCGCCACGACCACGCGCCGGCCTAGCGGAGGGAGCTGGGGCTTAACGACGGTCGAACCAAAGATATTGAAGGGCGGCCCCGACCGTAGAAAACTTTTGGCCGAATCGGCCGCTCAACCAGCGCGACCACGAAAGCTTTGTCGACAAATTCGATCCCGTAGGCTGCGAAAAGGTGAGTCCGTAGCGCGAGTTGGCTAGTGAATTGATCCAAGTCGAGCCGTTCGTGCTCGTTGCACCACCCGAATAATAGTTGGCATCAAGCGCGAGCCATTGGCTCGGACGAAAAGTGTACCCGGTATGAAACTGGAAAATGTCCAGCGGCGCTTGCCGGAGCAGTTGCCCCCCAAAGTAGTCGGTGTTCTCGCCAAAAATCCACACACCGCCAGACAGATCGATGAACCACTTACCCATGGGCTGTTCTAGTCCAATCTCGGGCTTGAACGTCCAACGATTCGATCCAATATTGATGAGTTGGGTCCGGTCATACGTGCCCGTCGGCATGATTACGGTCATGCTTATGCCCAGGGTCGTGCTCGGCTGACGACGTGCAAACTCAGTTGGCGTAAGCGCTCGACCGAGGAGACTGACGCCGAAACGAGCGCGAAAATCTGCGAAGCCGTAGCGCGAGAACGCTTGGGGCTGGTTTGAGAAAACCGCGCTGACGTGACCGCCGACGTATGGAACGCTAACCGCCCAGTTTGCCGTTCGCTGACCCAAGCGGAAGGTGTGCATGAAACTCAGGATCGCTGTGTTGATTGCCGGACGTACGTCGCTGAGCGGCAGCGACGGGTCGAGAGGCACGGTCCCCGTCGAATTCGACAAGGTTCCAACCGCAAAATTCGAGTCAATCGGCGAGGCGGAATAGGATCTGGGTTCAAGCTCCTGGCTCATCGCCGGGCTCGCGTTGGCGAACACAAGCATCACAAGGGCGCTCCGGAAGAGCCCGAGCGCGAGAATCGTTTGACACTGCGCAGGTCTCATTTCAATTACGGGCTGGCGAGGTTGAATTTCAACGTGCCGTCGGTGTTCTTGGTGACCGTTAGCTCGACGTGTCCGCCGTCCATCGCGATGCGGGTTGCACGCGTGGTCGGGCAGCGCGTACCCGGGGACTGATCGCGCGCGAGCTCGCGCGAGAATCCGAAGATCGTCCGGCCGCCGTTCGTCCGATTAAAGTACAAGACGTACGGCTTACAACGCGCCGCACCCTCGGAGTAGATCGCCAATTGGTCACCGTTGGCGTAGGAGATCAGTGCGCAAAGATCTGTGGCATAGCAGCGATCCACGGCCTGGCCGACGCTCCGATCGGCAAACTCGATATGCTGTGAGATTGGCGAAGCGAATGAGGGCGTACCGCCGAAGGGAATGATCGGCATAATTGCGGCGTGAAAAATTACAGCCGGCCTCGGCGTCGTTGGCGGCGGCTCGGATGATGGGCATGCGGTAACCGACGCGGTGTCGCTGCGGTCTCCGGTGTATTGCGGCGCACCACTGCCCATCGCACCCGCAACGACGTATTGTTTGTAGGCTTCCGCCGTTCCGGCGGGGTCGGCGTTTTCGTACAGGTCCGGCGGACCGGCCTGAGGGTCAACCTGTGCGATTGGTCCCGAGAGCGGTTTGAGCTGGAACGTGCCAACCGGGCCGAACTGCGAATACACCGCAGCGCTCCAAGCCCAATCTATAATGATTCCCGGGCGCGACGCGGTAAACGTTGCGGTCCACGTTACGGGACCGCTGGAGTGCGGAATAAATGGCTCCGGCGCCTCGTACGGCAGAGCAGTGAAGAGCGCCTCCTTCGAAACCTGAGACG
>JASHZC010000082.1 GCA_030042755.1 Vulcanimicrobiota bacterium
CGATTTCGGGATCGCTACCGCCACTGGAAACGAACTCTTCAAGCCGTAGCAAATCCGCATCGATTTGCAACAGCAGCTCTTCCGCTTCGTCCCGGAAATACGAAACGAACTCTTCGCGATTGAACAGCTCGTCAGACATGTCCGCCTACGTACGTGGTGCTACCCTTCGACAAGCTCAGGGTGACACGTGAGGAGCCGAAGCTGTAGCTCGGTGACGGCAGCATCGCGTTTGGGAGGCTATGAACGAGCACCGGAGGCACGTATGCCGATGCTGTCGGCGCCGCGCGGCATCTACTCTACTCCAAAGACGGAGAGCAGGGGGCCGAGCGAACCCGTCTCAGGGATGAGAATGAACTGCCCTGCGACTTCTTTCTCTTTATCGAGGAAGCTCGACTCGATCAAAAAGACGTCCTGATCGGGCAGGATCGACATCAGCGTGCGGAACGCGGCTTGCACCGTTCCATACGAAAGCGTCGGAACGGATGGAAGCAAATTCGATCCGGTGAGTTGGATGATCGCGGTCAGGTAGGAGCCGGCAATGATGTTGCCGAGCTCCTTGAGCGTCGAATCGGCGATCGAATCGAAGATTTGAATGTCGCCGATGACGCGATGCAAGAACTGGCTGACGAAATCGAGTGCCTGCTCGCGATCGAAGAGCACGACCATTTGCCCGGGTGCTTCACCGCGGACGTACATGTGCAGCGCCGCAACGGTCCGGTTCTCGTGGCCGACACGCGAGGCGAGATCGCGGAACTTGATGACGTCGATGCGCGGTTCGCTGAGGTTGATCTTCGTATTTAGCAGCTGTGAGAGCGCCGTTGCCGCATGGCCGGCACCGATGTTGCCGACTTCCTTGAGCGCGTCTTTCTGCAGGTCGTTGAGCTGCATGCCGCCACCGCTCATGAAAGCACCTTTTGGATCGTTTCGAGAATTTTCGGCGGCTGAAATGGCTTGGTAATGAACGACTTCGCGCCGGCTTGAATCGCCTCGACGACTAAGGCTTGCTGCCCCATCGACGTGCACATGATGATCTTTGCATTCGGATCGGTTGCAACGATTTGCTTGACTGCGGAAATACCGTCCATCTCCGGCATAACCATGTCCATCGTCACAAGGTCGGGCTGAAGCTGTTTGTATTTTTCAACCGCCTCAACGCCGTTCTGAGCCTCTCCGACGACTTCGAAGCCGTTCTTGGAGAGGATCCCCTTGATCATCATCCGCATGACGACGGCATCGTCGACGATGAGGACTCTCTTGCTCATCTACTGCTCCCGAGATGAAGTTGCGAAAAGGTGTTTCGACCGACCAAAGCAACGCTTCGTTCGCTCGATCCCATCCTTTGACTCAATCGGCTAAAGGCGGGGTCTACTTTATCGGGACGCTATGCCAGGCCCCGATTTCGCAGATCGGCCTGGCGCCGGTTGATGAACTCCACGATCGCCTGGTCTTCTTCGGGGCGAACGCCCTGGAAACGTAGCCCGTGGGAGTGCTTTCCGGACTGCTTAATTTGCTCGTGGCGCATCACTTCGCCCAGCAGGATCAGGGGCGAGCCCTCCGGTCGTAGCTTCATGCGAACCTCGACCATGTTGTGCTCTCGCAATTCGCGATCGGTGATGATGGAGCAGCCGCCGCGACTGATGTCGCGAATCGTCGCCTTCGCGTAATCGCCGATTCCGACGCCGTTCGGAGCCAGCCTCCAGTCGCCCGCCACGATCGCGTCGAGCCGTACGTTCTGGCGCTTTTGCGTTGCGACGGCGGCCCCAATCAGGCTCAGCTTTCGCGGCAGCTCGAATTGCGTGGTCGTCGCCGTCACGCCCGTAATTTTGGTCTCGGCGCGAAAGCGCCCGGCCGCCGCATTGTAGACGAGGACGGCACTGTCGCCGATCCGGCCGAGAGCATCGCGCATGACGATATGCTTTGGACCGATCGACTCCACGGTAACGGATTGCACCGGCCGGCCCGCGACGATGACGTCGACGAAGGTATTGAGCTGCGGTAATCTGTTCGGTGGAATTGGCTCGCCGCGAGTTCCAAAAAGCGATTTGAACATCAGCTCTTCGCTCCGACGGTCTCCTCGGTCGCCGTTATTTGTCCGATCGACTCGACCTTCAGTCCCGGCGCAATTTCAGAGTACGACAGAACGACGAGTTGCGGAGCAGCACGTTCGGTCAGGCGTTTGAGCGCGAGACGCACGGACGGCGAGCATAAGACGATCGGCTGCAGACCCGCATTCTGCGCAACTGCGATTTGACGCGTGAGCGACGTATAAATACGCGATACGGTGTTGGGATCGAGCAGCGCAAACGCGTCCTCGCCACGGCGCACCGCTTCGGCGAGCAGCGATTCCAATCGCGGATCGACCGTGATGACCGACAGCAGACCGTTCTCGGCATATTCCGCCGAGATGTGACGGGCGAGCGCGCCGCGCACCTTTTCCGTCAGGAAGTCGACGTCTTTGCTCACGCGAGCCGCGTCGGCCAGCGTTTCGAGAATCATCACGAGATTGCGAATCGGAATGCGCTCGCGCAAGAGATTCTGGAGAACGCGCTGGACCTCGCCGACGGTGAGCAATCCGGGAACGAGTTCGTCGACGACGACCGGATAATGCGACTTGATGTTGTCGAGCAGCGCGGACGTCTCTTGGCGACCCAGCAGATCCGGCGAATGCGCCTTGATCAATTCGGTCAAGTGCGTTGCGATCACGCTGGTCGGATCGATGACCGTATATCCGGCCATCTCCGCTTCGCTGCGGGCGTTCTCCGCAATCCACAAAGCCGGCAATCCGAAGGCCGGCTCAGTGGTCGGGATTCCGTCGATCGGCGCGGTCGCGGTACCCGGATTCATCGCAAGTAGCCGGCTGACCATCACTTCCGCTTGCGCGACTTCGAGCCCGTAGATCTTGACCAAATAGCTATTCGGCCGCAGCTGCAGATTGTCACGAACGCGGATCGGAGGGACGGCGATGCCCAAATCGCGCGCAGCGTGACGGCGAATCAGCGTGATGCGTTCGAGGAGATCGCCGCCTTGATTGACGTCAACCAGCGGAATCAAACCGAAGCCGATTTCCAGCTCCATCGGATCGTACGAAAGAAGCGGAACGACGCTCTCGGCGCCCTTGGATACCGGTGCCGATCCCGGAGCACCCCCCGCTCCTTTCGCGCCCGGCGCTCCCTTCGGCGCGGCCGTAGTTTGAACGGGCGAAGACCGCCGCCAAAAATACAGGGCGAACAAACCCGCGGAAAGGGTCAGCATCAGCCAGCGATCGAGTCCGCCGATGCCAAAGATCGCCGTCATGATCGCGGCAATCAGCAGTGCGCGCGGCTGGGCCGTCAGTTGCCGCGTGATGTCGCTGCCGAAATCGGATTCCGCAGCCGCGCGCGTGACGATGATGCCGGTTGCGGTCGAGATCAGCAGCGCGGGAACCTGCGTCACGATACCTTCACCGACCGTTAGCAGCGTGAACTTCTGCAGCGACTCCAGCACCGAGAGGTGCTGTTGCGCGACACCGACGATGAAGCCGCCGATCGTGTTGATCGCAACGATGATCACGGCCGCAATCGCGTCGCCGCGTACGAACTTGCTGGCACCGTCCATCGCGCCGTAGAAATCCGCTGACCGCTGGATATCCTTGCGCCGCTGGCGAGCCTCCGCCTCGGTTATCAGGCCGGCGTTGAGATCGGCGTCGATCGCAAGCTGCTTGCCGGGCATAGCGTCCAAGGTGAAGCGCGCGGCGACCTCCGCCACGCGTCCAGCGCCGTTCGTGATGACGACGAACTGAATGATGATGAGAATGAGAAAGATCACGAAGCCGACCGCGTAGTTGCCGCCGACGACGGTCTGTCCGAAAAAGTTGATGACTTCGCCCGCATAGCCATGAAGCAGAATCGCCCGCGTTGCCGTGATGTTCAGCGATAGCCGGAACAGCGTGACGATCAACAGCAAGGTCGGGAACGACGAAAACGCGAGCGCATTTTCCGTATAGAGCACCGTCGAGATGATCACGAGAGCGATTGCGATGTTGATCGCCAGGAGAATGTCGAGCAGCAGCGGCGGAATCGGCACGATCATCAGCACGACGAGCATGACCGACGCGCCTGCGATCAAGAGCGGCGTAAAGCTCGCCAGGCGTTGGATTACATTGCCGCGGCTCTGGACCGCAGTTGCTTGTGCTGCCATCAGGCGATGGTCTTCCGTTTCAGCTTGTAGACGAATGCAATGACTTGTGCCACCGCCGCGTAGAGGTTCGGCGGAATCGGACGATCGAGCTCGACGCGATCGTAGAGGGTACGCGCGAGCGGTGGGTTTTCCATGATCGGCACACCGTGCTCGCGGGCGATCTCACGAATGCGTTTTGCCAAGAGGTCCGCGCCTTTGGCGATCACGACCGGGGCATCCATTTCGACTTCGTCCCACTCGAGCGCGACCGCGAAGTGCGTCGGATTCGTGACCACGACCGTCGCGCGCGGAATCGCGTTCATCATGCGACGGCGAGCGAATTCACGCTGGCGCTTCTTGAGCGCCGCTTTCGCTTCGGGATTTCCCTCCGATTGACGCCATTCGTCCTTGACCTCTTGTTTGGTCATCTTGAGGTTTTCTTCAAGTTGCCACCGCTCGTAGGCGTAATCCAGGAGGCCGACGACAACGAGCAGCAGCCCGAACTTCCACGCGATACCGTAGATGAGGTCGAACGTCAGATTGATGATGCCTGCAGGCATGCTCTGACCGACTTGGGCGAACATGCCGAGATTCGCGGAAATCGTCGAGTACACGATGATGGCTACCGCGCCGAGTTTGAGCAGTTGCTTGCCCAGATTCACCGCGATGCGCTTGGAAAAAATATTTTTGAAGCCATTGATCGGATTGAGGCGGCTGAAATTCCATTTGAACGGAACCGCCGTGAACACGAATCCGAACTGGAGCAAGTTCGCCGCAATACCCGCAACCAGCGCCGCGGCAAACACGATCAGCACCACGAATCCGATCCCTGATGACGCCTGAATGAACAAGCGCGAAACGGACGCGAATGTAAGATCGCCGTGGCGTGCGACATTCGAAAAATACGCCGACGACGAGTTTTGCAGCCCGTCGATCATCGGCGTGAAAAATGCGTGTAGCAACAGGACTACCGACAGGAAGATAACCGCGCCGGCTAGGTCGGTACTTCGTGGTACCTGACCGCGTTCGCGGGCTTCCTGGCGGCGTTTCGGTGTGGCTCGTTCGGTTTGTTCCGGCTTAGCCATCGATGACGCTCGCGACCATTCTCATTACCTGTTTTCGGCGTGCAGCCGCCCTTTCTGAGAGGTAGCCGAGTCAAAAACAGCGGGAAGGGACGCGCGGTCTGCCAATAAGGGAGGCTGACCCAAAACGATCACCCGTAGGAGAGCAACTTGAGACGAACGCTGGTCTTCGCCGGCGCGGTGGCTGCCGCGCTTGTGCTGGGGGGCTGCGGCCATACCACCCCGATAACGAGCGGCACACCGACGCCCGCGCCGTCGTTCAGCCCGAGAGTCAGCGCGGAGTACGCGATTCCTACGGCCAATTCCAAACCCGCCGGGATCACATCGGCGTCGAGCGCGCTCTGGTTCACCGAAGAGGCCGGCAATAAGATTGGAACGCTCGGCGAAAGCGCAAAGATCTCGGAGTATCCCGTCCCCACCAAGAATGCCGAGCCCCTCAACATCGTTTTGGGAACCGATGGAAATCTGTGGTTTACCGAATTCGGCGCCTCACAGATCGGAAGGGTTACCACCAGCGGAACATCCTTCGTTGAATGCGTGCTTCCATCGCAGAACGGGCAAGCGCCCACGCCCTTTGGCATAGCCGCGGGCCCTGACGGCGCACTTTACGCCACGGATCCCGCCAGCAACGGCGTGTGGCGCGTTACAACCGCCTGTACTGCGACCTTCTACTCTCTAGCGACCGCAGACGCTGGGCCGGAGTCGATCACGGTAGGCCCGAACGGCGCGCTGTGGTTTGTCGAAACCAACGTCGACAAGGTAGCGACGATCGTCGCAGGAGCGGCAGCGGGAACCGTTCCGCTTGAGTATCCCGTTAGCACCGGAGCCGGCCTGGGCGTCATCATCTCCGGCACCGATAACGCGCTGTGGTTTACCGAAACCAAGTCGGTGAAGCTCGGCCGCATGCTGACGAACGGACAAGTCACGATGGAGAGGGCACTCACCGGCGTCCAAAAGCCGTACGGCCTCACGCTCGCGCCTAACGGCAACTTCTACATCGGCGATCAGACGGCCAGCACGATCGTGCAGTACGTGACCGCGACCGGCGCGGTCTCATCGTATCCGACGAAGACGCCGAACGCGGGTCCGTTCTGGCTCACGATCGGCCCGGACAGCGAAGTTTACTTCACGCAACAGACGGCGAACAAGATCGGTCAATTCCGCTACTTCTAAAGCTGCGCGCGCAGCGCATCGATCCGCTAGTGCGGGCGCAAGCCTCGCATGACCGCGTCCATTTGAACGGAAACGCTCTGAAAGATTTCGGGGCCAACCGTTGCGAGCAGGGGTAGAGAGATCGCCATCATGACCAGGCCCACGGAAACCTGAATGGGAAGGCCGACGACGAGCACGTTCATCTGCGGCGCAACGCGCGCCATGAACGCGAGCGCGACGTTGGTGAGGAAGAGCGCCACGACAACGGGTGCGGCGATTTTGAACACGATCAGGAAGGATTGCGCAAAGAAGAGCGCCAGATTCCCCGCGACGCTGGGATCGAGGTTGATGTAGGGCAGCGGAACGAGCGTAAACGATCCCGCAATTCCTTGAATGAAGAAATAGTGCGAATCCGTCGCGATGAAGACCAGCGTCGCCAGTGCCAGCTGGAGCTCGCCGATGATCGTGATGTTCTGCTGGGTCTGCGGATTGATGACGTTCGCGATCGCGAAACCAACTTGGAGGTCGATCAATTCCCCTGCGAACTGTACGCCCGTGAACACCAGCGACGCAACGAATCCAACGATCACCCCGAGCAGTATCTGTGCGCCGGCTCCTACGATAAGCTCGAATGCGCCTCCGGTCATGTGGGGCAGCGGAACGGCGCGGAAGACGACAAACGTGATCAGCCCGGCGAGCCCCAGGCGCAGTTGATGCGGAATCTGCGGCGCCGAGAAGACCGGGAACAGATAAAGCATCGAGCTGACTCGTAGGAACATCAGCAGGAAGATTTCGAACTGCTCCGTCGTTAGGCCGAAAAGATGCACGGCCGCGCCCTACTTCGCGAACGTGGAAAGATTCGAGAAGACGCGCGCGGTGAAGTCGGTAAGCATCGCCAAAATGAACGGTGCGAAGAACAGGAGCGCGAGCGCCGAGACGACGATCTTGGGGATGAACGCCAGCGTCGGCTCTTGGATTTGCGTAACTGCCTGGAAGAGCGAGACGGTGAGTCCGACGATCATGCTCAGCAGAAGCACCGGCGCGGCCGCGATGAGCGCCACGAAGATGGCTTGCTGTCCAAGAGAAATCACGTCGCCGAATGTCATGTGTGAAAACTCTGAAACAGCGCGCTTACAATGAGATCCCATCCGTCGACCAGGATGAATATCAGGACCTTGAAGGGTAACGAGATGATCACGGGCGGGATCATCATCATGCCCATCGATAACAAGATGGAGGCCGTTACCATGTCGATGATGATGAAGGGGATGTAGACCGCAAATCCGATCTCGAATGCCGTTTTCAGTTCAGAGAGGACGAACGCCGGCACGAGCAAGTACGTTGGGACATCTTTCTGAGATGCGGGACGCGGCTCTTTGGAGATCGAGTAGAACAGCTGAATGTCTTTCTCGCGCGTCTGCTTGAACATGAACGTGCGAAGCGGTTGCGCCGCGCGATCGAGGGCAACCGACTGGCTGATCTTCTTCTGAACGTAGGGCTGTACCGCATCGTTGTTGATTTGCTTGATGACCGGATTCATGACGAAGAACGTCAGCAGCAGCGCGAGGCCAACGAGAACCTGATTTGGAGGCGTCGACTGCGTCCCCATCGCGGTCCGTACGAATGAGAGCACGACGATGATCCGTGTAAACGAGGTCACCATCACGAGTAACGTCGGAGCGAGGGTCAGCACCGTCAGCAAGAGCAGGATCTGCAGTGCACCCACCACTTGCTGTGGATTGTTCGTCTGTCCGAGCCCGATGTTGATGTTTGGTACCGGGACGGTTGGCGCGGTAGGCGCAGTCTGCGCCACGGCAAATGCCGGAAGCACCCACAACAGCGCGAACGCTAACGCAGCGGAGATGAGGAACGGCGCGTGGCGCGACCAAAGACGACGAAGAGCCGCCGTCAAGCGATCACGATTTGCCACGCAGCGTTTTTACCATATCGACAAGCGACTTGCGCGTGTCTGAAAAGATCGCGCGCTGTCCGGAGAGCCAGCTTTCCACCTCTTCCGGCGGCAGCTCCACCAGCGACGATACGTGTCCCTGGCCACCGCCGATCAAGTAATATTTCGTCCCAACCTTCACAACGTGCAAAGCCGCATGCTGCGAGAGCATCGTCGATTCGAGCACCGTGACCAGACGGCGATCCGCCGACGCGAGAATTCGTCCACGCGCGAGACCGCGCACGACGGCATAGAGGCCGCCGAGCATAAGCGCGACAACGAGCAGTGCAAAAACGTAGTTGAGCCAAAAGCTCGAGGACATCGAGATCGGTTACGCGCTTGTTTGCGGATTGAGCTCGCTGATCTTCACGGCGTATTTGTCGTCGACGACGACGACCTCGCCTCGAGCAATCAGGATGTTGTTGACGTACAGATCGATCGGTTCCGCGGCCAGCTTGTCCAGCTCGAAGACGGTTCCAGACTGCAGCGATACCACTTCGCGTAGCGGCATGACCGTCTTGCCGAGCACCGCGCTGATCTGCAACGGCACGTCGTGCACGAGGTCAAGATTCGCCTGACCCGGCTGGGCGGTGCGCACCGGCGTCGGAGACATTCGCGTATACGAGACGTTCTGCGCGTTGGCCGGCTCGGCGGCAGCCTTCGATGGCGCTGCTGCGACGCTCGCCGGCACCGCGCTCGCGGTCCCCAAGCCGAGCTTCGAGAGCGTGATCGCGGCAAAGTCGATACTTATCCGGGTGTGGAGCTCCCTGCCGACGTCGATGGTTCCAGTGTAGGAAACGAACGGTGGCGGAGGCAGCAACGTCGCGTCGTTGCACAGCGATGCGTGCGCGCCTTCAGGCGAGGAGCCCACCTGTTTAGCCAGCTCTTCGACCATCGCGGTCGCAATTTGCGAGACGGTTTCGGATGCAATCGAGAGCTGCATCGGCCCCATGCCGGCACCATCGTCGCCGCCACCGAGCATGACGCCGACGATCTGCTGCATGTCGGCCGTCGGAAACCGCACGACCAATTGCGCGCCGAGCGACGGCATCGTCGCAAGCGAGACGAGCTCGTTGCCGTCGGTGTGAATCGAACCGTCGTGATCGTGGCGCGCGGCCGCGCCAGCTTTTGCGGGTTGTTCTACCAGCCTCCCGAGCACTGTGCCGGCTGCGGCCAGCATCGAATCGGCGAGCTGCTGCGTTTCGGGCATTCGTTATTCGTCCTCGTTGGAAAGAACCTGTGAGACCTGCACGGTCAACTGATCCTTGTTGATACCAGGAAACACATGGAACTTCTCTTTTTCATTGACCATCGCCGAAAGCGGTTCGTTCGTCATCTTATCGAAGACGACGATGTCCCCTTCCTGTAATGCGACCAGATCGCGTAATGAAACGGTCGTCCGTCCAAGTTCGATCTCTACCTCGACCGGCGCGCGTTCGACGTTGCGGGTGAGCTGCGCGATGTCTTCTTCGGTCATACCGCGACCGGCGAGAATCGTCGGCGACCATTGAAATTCGGTGAGCTGTTGACCGATCGACTGCAGAACCAAATATGGCAAGCAGAAATTCATCACGCCCGCCATGTCGCCGATCTTCAATTCCATCGACACGTACGCGACGATCTGATCGAGCGGAATGATGCGGGGAATGAACTGCGGGTTCGAATCGAGTGCTTCGATCTTGAGCGAAAGCGTCAGCAAATAGTTCCACGATTCCCGATAACTGTTGAGCATGCGAGCCATGAATCGCTGCATGAGCGTCCGCTCGATATCGGTCAGGTCGCGCAACTTGTTCGGGAACCAACCCGGGCCGCCGAGCAGGCGATCGATGATCGAGAACACGAGATTGAGGTCGACTTGGACGATGCCGCTGCCCGGCAACGGATCCATCGAGAAGATTCCGAGGATCGACGGTATTCCGATCGACGCGATGAAGTCGCCGTAGCTGATCTGCTCGATCGAAACGATCGTCGCCTCGACTCGCGTGCGCAAATACACCGAGAGCGAATTGTTCAGCAGTCGGGTGAAGTTCTCGTGGAGCGTGCGAAGCGTTTGCAGCTGGTTGTTGCTGAACTTGTCTAACCGCTTATTGAAACGGAAATCGAATGACTTGACCCTGCGTCCGTCAATTGCTTCCTTCGCCGGTTCTGCGGCTTCCCCGGAGAGCTGATTGATGAGGGCATCTATCTCTTCTTGTGAAAGACTCGACATGCTTACGCGTTACTGACCTTTCCCTGCGTTGGCGGCGGAAGCACTGAACAAGACAATGTCGACGCGGCGGTTGGCTTGGCGTTGCGCGTCGGTGTCGTTGGGATTGCGCGGATGGAATTGGCCGTAACCCGCGACGCTCATCCGCGAGCCCGGAATGCCGTCGTGCTCGACGAGATACCGAGCAACGCCGACCGCACGAAGCGCCGAGAGCTCCCAATTCGACGGATAGGCCGACGTTGCGATCGGTACGTTATCGGTAAAACCCTCGACCGCGATCTGATCGGTTTTGTCGCGCTTGAGTATCGGCGCGATCTGATCCAGAATCTTGAGCGTTTGGGGCCGCATCACCGCGCTGCCGCTGTCGTAATATGACTTGTCGGAGAGGAGCGTTACGACGAGTCCTCGCGCTTCCGCATGCACTCGCACCTGCTGCTCGAGACGATTTTCCTTCACGTACTTCTCGAGCTCTTTTTCGATCGCGGGAATGCTGGAACTCGACTCGAAGGCCTGCTCGCCGTTTGCGCCGCCGTTTGGCGGCTGATTGACCGACCACGGATTGTTGAAGCCCGCGGAGATCGACCTCGCGAACTCCTGGACCTTCACGCGGCTGATGGTCGACATGGCAAATAAAATGATGAAGAGCGCCAACATGAGGGTGATCATGTCGGCGTAGGTGAGGAGCCAGCGCATCATGCCTGCCGTCTCGAGTTTTTCCTCGGACCTCTTCTGCCGCAGGCTCGACTCGGCCGCGCGGGCCGCGCTCTTTAAGGGTTGTGCCATGAACCTCTAAATACGTGCCTTCATCATGCGGAAGACGCCGAGTAACCGGCTTCGCCTGCGATCGCTCCGCCTTCTTCGATGTCGCTCTCGCGATCGCTCGGGTCGATGAACGCAAGCAGCTTCTCTTCGAGCAGACGAGGATTGTCGCCGGCCTGTATGGCGAGTATCCCTTCGATCATGATCTCGCGCATCAACAGCAGCTCGCCGTTGCGTTCCTTGATCTTGGTCGCAATCGGCAACCATAGCAAATTCGCGAACATGATACCGAAAAATGTCGCCACGAATGCTTGCGCCGTCGCGACGCCGATCGTTCCGGTGACGTTCGTCGAGTTGCCCATCTCGGAGAGGCCCTTGAGCATGCCGATCAAGCCGAGCACCGTACCGATGATGCCAAGGGTCGGCGAAAAGCCGCCCAAACTCATGAAGACCTGCTCCGCTTTTGCACCTTGTTCTTGCGCGCTGCTGACTTCGGTTTCCAGGACCTTGCGGATGATTTCCGTGTCACGTCCGTCGATGACGAGTTGAATGCCCTTGCGCATGAAATCGTCGTCGAGCGCAGCCGCCTCGTTTTCGAGTGCCAATAGACCCTCGCGGCGCGCTTTTTCAGCGAACGAAACGAGCGTCGATATGACGTCGCGCTCGTGATAATCGATCTCGCTGAACGCAGTGCGGAATCCGCCAAAGAATCCGCGGATGAACGTACGGAGAGGAAACGACGCCAGCGTTGCACCCAGCGTACCGCCGAGAATGAGGAAGATCGCTTCCCACCGGCCGAAGATGATGTGCGGATCGGTACCGCCGACCCACCCCGCGATAAAAATCGCTCCAAACCCGAGTAACAGGCCTAAGATTGTTGCAACGTCCAAGTTCCGCTCTCCGCAAGGGGCAGCTGCACACCTTTACCGGGTATCGGCCAGGCCTATCCCAATATCAAGCCCTACCTCAGGGAAGCTCTGAAGAAGTCCGCTTCCCCGGCTTGCCTGGTCGTTATTTTTCCGGTCCGTAGATCCGTCGTTTGAAGTCGATGATCTTCTGCTGGACTTCGAGCATGCTGTCGCGCACGATGATCCGGTTGCCCGATGTGAGCGTCACCACGGTGTCGGGCGTCTCTTCGATCTGCTCGATGAGGTCGCTGTTGACCATCACCGCATGGCCGTTGAGCCGGGTCAATGCAATCACGTCGTCCTTCCGTTCTAAGAGGGCGGCGGGCCCGCAGGCCCGCCGCCGCGACTCTTAGTTCTGCGAGGCCTGTAGTCCGATGACGGTCTGCAGGTTCACGTCCGCCGTCTCGATTCCACGCGAGTTCGCCTGGAAGGCGCGCTGCGCGATGATCAAGTTGGTGAACTCAGTGGCGAGGTTCACGTTGGACTCTTCCAGATCGCCAGCCTCGATCGAGCCGAACTGGCCGCTATCCGCGGTTCCGAGCTGGGCGAGCCCGGACGCGGACGTCGCAGCGAACTGGTTGTCGCCGATTTGCTGTAGCCCGTCTTCGTTTTGGAAGGTGGCTACTGCAATCTGCGCCAGCGTCTTCGTTTGTCCGTTTGTAAACGACCCGGTTATCGTACCGTCGGTGCCCACGGTGATGTTCGAGAGCGTCCCCGCGGAATAGCCGTTCTGGCTGACCACGGTGGCCCCGGACGAACCCTCGAGACTGGTGTCGTCGTAATAGCCCATCGCAATCGCGCCCGGCGCAGCCGTGCCGGTCGGAGCCTGTGCGGCATTTCCGACGCTAGGTCCCCACTGCGTGATGTTGAGCTGATTCCCTTGCGCTATGCTCGCATTTTCACCGGCGACGTGGAGGTACGCGGTGTCGCCTGCACCGATCGATTCGCCCGGAGCGACCGATTCGATCGAGGAGCTGTTGATGTACTGGCCGTTCTGATCGAAGTACACGTATCCGATCACGCCCGAAGAACCCACGCCTGTCGTTGCCGCGGTAACCGCGCCGTTCGCGCCGACCGTCGCACCCTGCGAGATGGTCTGGAACTGCGTTCCATCGGCGAACGAAACGCTCACCGCCCACTCGGTCGCGGGTTTCACCGCAACGCCGGCGGAGTTTTCAACCGTGCTCGGTAGACCGTTGGAAGCCGACGTGACCGTGATCGTGTCGGTCGTTCCGGTCGCGGTCGTCGCCAGCGTGAAGGTGGCGCCACCGAGCGTGAGCGTTTGACCGGCAGTCGCGATCTGCGTCGTATTGGAGACGGAATCGGCAACCTGATATGTGTTGGCCGAGAGCGCCGTGATCGTGATCGTGTCGTTGTTGCTGGTTCCCGGTGCGATCGTTGGCGCGGCGCCGCCCGTCACCGCATCGTTCGTCGAGGCAGCCGTTGCCGGAATTGCGCTCGGCGAAACCGGCGTGTACGTGATCGTCGCTTCGTGCGCATTGCCGAGTGAGTCGTAGAGCGTCGTCGAAACGGTGACGGCCGCGCCGGGATTGGCCGACGCACCGACCGCGTATTGGAACGCTTGCGACCAGTTGGCTTGATCGAGATTGCCGCCCAGCGCGACGTCAAAGACGTCATCGCTGTTCGACGGTCCGACCTTCACGCCCGATCCGGTTGCGGTAGCTTGTTCTTGGAGACCGATCGGGATCGTGATTGCGCCGGGTGTTCCGGTGTTCTGCACTTGACCGGCGCCGTTGGCCATGTACCCCATGACCGCGAGTCCCGTGTCGGTGCTGTAGAACAACCCGTTCGAGTTCAGCGAGAACGCGCCGTCACGCGTGTACGTGGGCGTCGCCGTTCCGCTGGGGTTGTTGAGGATGAAGAATCCATCGCCGTTGAGCGCGAGATCGGTGTTGATGCCGGTCGACTCCATGCCGCCTTGCGCGAACTCGGTGTCGATCGATCCGATTTGAACGCCAAGGCCCATGTCTTCAGGATTTACGCCGCCGCTGGTCGTGGTCGGACCCGAC
>JASHZC010000083.1 GCA_030042755.1 Vulcanimicrobiota bacterium
ACGGACCCGTCGGTCGCGCGCGCGAGTGCGCTCGCCATCATCGCCAGTCCCTCGGCTTCACGGTCGCTCTCGCATTCGAGCGTGGCGCGTTCGCCGGGAGCAAGATCGATGGTGGTCGGCGGCACAATGGTCTCGCCACGCCGAACGATTGTCGCGTCGCGCATGCGCAGGATGTGCATCGAGGGCGTTTTCGCCGCCGGCGCCGAAGAATCTCTCGAGGTTATCAATCGCCGATGCTTTCGAACGACGAGATCGCTGCGAAGCTCTTCGAGATCCGCACCCTTATGGAAATGGCGGGAATGAGCTTCTACAAATATATGGCATTTGAAAAAGCGGCCGCGTCGGTTGAGAACGCACCTCCGTTGCGCGATGTGGCCGCGGCCGGCGAGCTGACCAAGCTGCCGGCGATTGGAAAGTCTATTGCCGTCGTGGTCGAGCAATTGCTCGAACGTGGCGGAGCAGACGCGCTCGACGAGCTCTACGCGATCTTCCCGCCAACGATCGTCGAAGTGCTCGGCGTCAGCGGAATTGGCGCGAAAACGGCTGCATCGCTCTGGAAGGACTACCAGATCGGATCGCTGGCCGATCTCGAGGAGGCAATTGAGAGCGGTGCACTTGCGGGCGTTCCACGCCTCGGACCCAAGACGATCGAGAATTGGAAGCGCGGAATTCTCGCGTACAAAGGGCGCCAGCGCCGCAAACCGCTCGCGCGCGCGCTCGCGATCGCCCGCGACGCGATGGAGTATTTACGCGCGGGGCCTCCGCACGACCGGCTCGTCTACGCGGGCAGCGCGCGCCGCCAAGAAGTAACGGTCGGAGATATCGATTTAGTGTGCACCGCGTCCGATCCGGCTGCGATCACATCCTACTTTGCTTCGTGGGAACGCGCGCGCGCCATTCTTGCCGAAGGATCGACCAAGACCAGCATCTGGCTCGACGACGGGTTTCAACTCGACCTACGCGTGCTTCCCGATCACCTCTACGGAAATCTACTGCAACATTTTACCGGGTCGCGCGAGCACAACATCAAGCTACGCGAATATGCCGTGCGCAAAGGGTTACGCGTCAGCGAAAATGGCATCTTGAATTTGGAAACGGGCGATGCGATCGTGTGCTCCGACGAAGAAGGCGTGTACGAAGCGCTCGGCATGTCCTACATACCGCCCGAGTTGCGTAGCGGGTTAGACGAAATCGACCGCGCCCTCGCGGGAAAACTTCCCGTCCTGCTCGAGGCCGGCGATATGCGCGGCGATTTTCACATGCATTGCACGTGGAGCGACGGTCGGGATACATTGGAAGAGATGATCGTCGCCGCAAAGGAACGCGGCTACGACTATCACGCCATCAGCGATCACTCATGGGGGCGCGGGCGTACGTTTGGCTTGGATCCGGAGCGCTTGCGCGAGCAGCGCTCGGTCATCGCGCAACTCTCGGCGAAGCATGGGATGCACACGTTTTGCGCGAGCGAGGTGGACATCTTGCCCGATGGTCGGATGGACTATGACGACGACGTCCTTGCCGCGCTCGACGTCGTGATCGGGAGCGTGCATTCGGCGTTCGACATCGGACGCGACGCGATGACGGCCCGCCTCATTCGCGCTTGCGAAAACCCGTACGTGACGATCATCGGACACCCGACCGGGCGAATGCTCGATGGCTTTGGGGGATACGAATTCGACTACGACGCCGTTTTCGCGGCCGCGGCGCGCACCGGAACGGCGCTCGAAATCGACGGACAGGCATTGCGCCTCGACCTTCCCGCGCCGCTGGCGCGCAAAGCGAAGGAGTTCGGCGTAACGTTTACGGTTGACTCCGACGCTCACGGCATCGAAGACTTGCCGAACATCGAGCTCGGGGTTGGACAGGCGAGGCGAGCCGGTATCACCAAAGATGACGTGCTCAACGCGCGCTCGTACGAGGACGTGCGCGCCTTCCTCGCTCGCAAAAGGATCCGTGCATGATTGAAACGATGGCCGTGTACGCGCCCGATGGTGTCGCATCGGCAATGCGCTACGCTGGGACCACCGGGGCCGCGCTCGTATTCGTACACGGGGTCGGCTCGACCGCTGCAGTTTGGGATCCGCAATTGCGCGAGTTTTCCGACGCGTATCGCGCCATTGCGATCGAACTGCGCGGCAACGGCGTACCGAAGCCCGAACCCAATCCGGATGCGATAACGCGTGCCGGTTACGCCGCCGACGTAATCGCGGCGCTCGACGCACTGCGGATCGAACGGGTAGCCGTGATCGGATGCAGCTTGGGCGGCGTCGTCGCCATGGAACTGTGGAAACGGGCACCCGAACGGATCGATGCGCTCGTACTACTCGGCAGCTTCGCGTGCTATCCGAACGCGCGCGCACAAGCCGACGGAATCAAAGCTGCGGTGCGGTCGGCCGGGACCATGCATGCGTTTGCAGTCGAGCGCGCCGCCAAGTTGGGCTTAGCGCCGGAACGCTTGCGCGAAACGCTGGAGCAAATGTCTCGCAAAAACATCGAGTCGTATCTGGCGGCAACGGAGGCAACGTGGACCGGAGACTATCGCGACATTCTGGCCACGATCGCAGTGCCTACGCTCGCGTGCGTAGGGGAACACGACACGGTTGCGCCCGAACCGCTTTCGCGCGAAATCGCCGATGGAATACCCGGAGCGCAGTTCGCGGTAATCCCGGACGCCGGTCACGTCGCAAATGCCGACAACCCCGCTGCCTTCGATGAACTGCTGCGCAACTTCTTGCAACGGGTTCCGGCAGGCTAGGGAAGCTAGTGCACACGATACCCGTACCGGCCGACGAGATCGAACGCCTAAAGGCGCTCGAGTCCTACCACGTTCTCGACACGCGGGAAGCGCGAGCCTACGAAGCGTTTACGCAACTCGCCCTCGACGTGACGGGCGCGCAGATGTCGGCGATCTCGCTGGTTGACGAAAACCGCCAGTGGTTCAAATCGCGTCGCGGCATCGATTATCCGGAAGCGCCGCGCGAGCACGCATTCTGCGCGTATGTCGTCGCTGCGGCCGAACCGATGGTCGTCGACGACGCGACCGTTGACGAACGCTTTCGCGATAATCCCTACGTTCTCGGGGATCCGGGAATTCGCTTTTACGCCGGCGTTCCGCTACGCTCACCCGAGGGACATACGATCGGCACGCTGTGCGTCATGGACAGCCGGCCGCGCACGATCGGCGAAGCGCAATTGCGCACGCTCGTGGCGCTTAGCGAAGCGTTGATGCGGATGTTCGAGGGACGTCGTCGATTCCTCTCACTCTTCGATGCTGCGCGCATCGACATGTTTACGGTCGACGCGCAAACGCAAACCATCTTTTTTGCCTCGCGCGGAGCGTGCGAACGTCTCGGATATTCGTTGAAAGAGCTAATCGGCATGTCGGTTTACGACATCATGCCCGACATGTCGGAAGGCGATTTCCGTGGCGCGCTGAGCGCGAGCGCACGAGGCGAACAAATCGATCGCGAGACGAAATTACTGCGCAGCGACGGCACCAGCTATCCGGTCGAGCTGCGCATCTACGCCGGTCAGGAGGACGGCCAAATGCGGGTCAATGCCGTTGCGATCGACCTGACGAAGCGGCGGGAACAAGAACAAGAAATCGCGCTTCTGCTCGGTGCGATCAACGTTGCAGGCGATGTCATTCTGGTCTATCGCGTCGAGGGCGACACGCTTTCTCTCTCATACGCGAACGACGCGTTCGCGCGGCAAACCGGCTACGCGCCGCAGGAAGCGATCGGGCGCGGTCTGGAGTTCTTCCGCAAAGCAATGCCCGACGACGAAGGCATGCACGTAGTGCGCGGCGCGCTTGCTGCGGGCACGCCGACCCAAGCCGAAATCGTCAGTTATCGAAAAGACGGATCGACGTATTGGAATCAGGTCACGTTGCATCCCATTCGCAATGAAAACGGAACGATCACCCATTGGATTTCGATCGAGCGCGACATCAGCGACGAAGTGGAGCGTAATGCCGCGCTCGCAGAAGAGCATGACCGTTTGCTCGCGCTCACGCGCGCGGCTCGCCGATTATTTACCGCGCTGGACGCCTCGGCCGTCGTGTCGATCGTGTATGAGGTCGTCGATCAATTGCTTGCGTGCGATACGCGCGTATTGGCCGTGGACGACGACGGCGCGAGCGTTGCGGTGCACGCACTCGGAGCACTCGATTGGGATACCGGTACGCTCGATCCGCTGATCGAACGTACGGTGACGCAACGCGTCCGTGTCACGGACGAACGTGGAACGCGCGCAATCGCGTACAGCGGACGATTCGGTGACGCTCGCTACGTGCTCGAAATTCGTTCGCGGCATAACCGTGCCTTGCGCAACACCGATCTTTTCGTCTTCGACCTGATCGCCGAGTACTTTTCGGTCGCCGTGCGCAACGTGTCGCTCTATCACGAGGTCGAAGAGCGCCGGAGCGCCGTGCTCGAGCTCAATCAAACCAAGAGCGATCTCATTGCGATGCTCGCGCACGATTTCCGTGGCCCGCTTACGTCGATCGTGGGGTTTGCCGATCTGGCGGCCGAGGTCGGGGATGTGAACGGGGAACAGCGCGAGTTTCTCGACACGATCAAGGCTTCCGCGCTGCAGCTTTCGGAGCTCGCGACCGACACGCTGACGCTTGCGCGCCTCGAGCGAAATGAGGTGGCGCTCCAATTGACGCAAACCGATCTCGGCGATTTGATCGCATCGATCATTCTTGCGCTGCGAGAGCGGCGTACCGTCGAGCTTGCCATCGACGGCGACGCGAGAGTCATCGGCGATGACGACCGCCTGCGTCAAGTTTTTACCAATCTGATTGACAACGCCATCAAATATACGCCCGAAGGTCCCGATCCGCAGGTGCGCGTCATCGGCGGCCACGACGACGTGACCGTGAGGGTGCGCGACTTCGGAATCGGCATTCCGCCCGGCGAACTCTCGCGCGTCTTCGATCGTTTTTCGCGCGCGTCGAACGCGCGGAAAATGCGCATAGCCGGAACGGGTTTCGGATTATTTTTGACCAAGCAGCTCGTGCAGTTACACGGCGGAACGATAGCGGTCGAAAGCGAGGAGGGTGGCGGTAGTACCTTTACCGTCGTGCTCCCACGCCGCGTCGATCGGCGCAACGCACCGCGAACCATCCTGCTTTTGGCAACGGGCAGCGACGGATCGTTTCTCGTGTACGGCTTGCAAGAGGCCGGGTATCGGGTCCTTACCGCTACGAGCATCGAGGAAGCAATTGCGACGGCAGACGCACAGCCAATTGACGCCGTACTGCTCGCGACCCCGGAAACGCTGTCAAATCATGCGGCGGTGCAGTTCCGCGCCTTCAGCCGGGAGCGCAACATGCCGCTCGTTGCGATCGGCGATGGAGGCTCGGCACATCTGGGCGCTTCGGCATCGTTGTCGCGTCCGGTCGCTATCGGCGACGTCGTTTCAACGTTGGAACGTCTTCTCGGGTGAAGCGAGCGTCATCCCTCGATGATGCGTTCGTTCCCGGAATAGACATTGGCGCGTGAGCCGCGCACAAAACCCGCCAGCGTGATGTTGAACGCGCGTGCAAGATCGATCGCCAGGCTGCTTGGAGCGGAAACGGCGCACACGAAGGGTATGCGTGCCACGGCTGCTTTCTGCAAGATTTCGTAGCTCGCGCGACCGCTGACGAAGAGGATGCAGCCGGCGAGCGTCTTTCCTTCCAGGAACGCCCAGCCGGCGAGCTTGTCGACCGCGTTATGGCGGCCGACGTCCTCGCGAACCGCCAGCGCGTCGCCGTTCGCGTCGAACAGCGCCGCTGCGTGAAGGCCGCCGGTCGCATCGAAAATACGCTGCGCATCGCGCATGCAATCCGGCAATTCGTAGATCCGCGAGACCGGTATGCGCGTTTGGTCGCCAATCGGCTCGATGCCCAGCTGTGCGAGTTCGTCGAGCGTCGCGCGTCCGCAAACGCCGCAGGAACTGTTCATCGTAAAGTGACGTTCGAAGCGCGCGAGATCGGGTAGCTCGCCGGAACGCAGCTCGACGTTGACGATGTTATACCGCTGCTCCGCGTCGACCGCCGGATCGACGCAGTAGCTGACGCCGATCACGTCGTCGCGCGAGCGCACGATCCGCTCGCTGGAGACGAACCCGGCTGCTAGTTCGAAATCGTTTCCAGGCGTGCGCATCGTGACTGCGAGTGTGCGCGTTCGATCCGCAGCGACCAGGCGAATCTCGAGAGGTTCCTCCGTAACGACGCGATCGTGCGTACGCGATCCGGTCGGGCCCTCGTAACGAATGATTCCCGTTTCAACCGTTCTACCGGGGCGCGCATCGTGCGACGCGAGCGCGTCGTCGATCATTTCGGTTGCACGAATGCGGCGCGCGGATCGCGCGCCGACTCCTTTCCGGCTTCGATCAACGCTTCGCGCAGGATATAGCCGCCAACGAGCGTGAGCACCGAAGCAACGGTGGAACGCACGGCATCGACGGGTTTGGGCAAGCGCGCGAGGTTACCGAACAGATTGAGCGCGAACGGCGCCACGATGCCGGTCGCGATCGTGTATGTCCGTAGCCTCTTGCCGCGCGCGCCGGTGAAGAACGGCGTGGCATACTTGCCGGCGCGCCGTTCGAAGTCGGTCAAGATCGCAAGTTCCGCAGCGCCGGCAACCATTTCGAGTCGTTCCAACTTGGGAACGACGTCGTGATTGCCTTGCAAAACGCTCAGCAAGGTCGAGAGCGCGCACGCCGAGCTCAGTCCAGAGCAAACCGAAGCGGCCGGAATATGGCGTTTGCCGGATGCCCAAAACGGATTCGCCGTTGCCGAAAGCAGCACGCCCGTATACCCGGCGGTAAACGCGCCTAAGAACGCCTGAACCGGCGTCAAGAAACCGGGAGCGAGAAAACGCAACCAACCCGGGATCACGCCGCGTACCGCAAATTCCCGCATGAGGTTTCCCCCGGCGGCTCCAGAGTAGAAAACGAGTCCCCACACGCCCAGCGACATCGGCGACTTGAACTTCACGATACGCAGCATGTTGAGGAAACGCTCGGGCCGGCCGAGATGGGTAATGAGAATTGCGGGGTTCGCGGCGGCGAGAATGAACGACGAAACGCGCGCGGTGGTCTTCAGTTTGCGTTCGCTTTCGTCGCTGCTGCGCGCGATCAGCTGAATGAGTCCCAGCCCGCCCATGACGCCGCCGAGAAACAGATACGTAACGACATTCCACTCCCAATGGGGAGCCTTGAGCAGCGGACGATCGTAGTACGTCGGCGTCGCCGTTTCTTCGCGTTGTCCGGGCGGCTCGGTTTGACTATGCATTGCGGAAAATCATCCATCCGGCAATGGCCAGACCCAGAACGGCGAGCGCAGCCGAGCCATACCCTTCCGGTTGACGCGTCGACGGCAACACGGGCGCGGCTGGAAGATTGTACGCTTCGGGGCGATCGGTCAGCAAAAAGAAGGCGTTGAGCGGACCGATGCCACCCCCCACGTCATCCGCGCCGTAGAGCTGCGCGTTCACTCCTCGCTGCGTCAGCGCATCGACGCGCTTGCGCGCGCGTTCGCGCAATTCGTCGACGTCGCCGAACTGGATCGACTCGGTAGGACATGCTTTGGCGCACGCCGGGACGAAGCCGAGGCGCTGGCGATCGTAACAGAGCGTGCATTTTCCGGCGACGCCGCCGTTGCCCTGAAGTGCCGTTTCGTTCTCCTCGCGACGCGCTTCGACGAGCGAGGCCAAGTTGTAACGCGCACCTTCGGGATCGAATTTCTCGATCAGGTCGATGACGCCGAATGGGCACGACACGATGCAATATCCGCACCCGTTGCAGACGTCGGGCTGAATGAAGACCGAATCGAACTCGTTACGAATGATCGCGCCTGTCGGGCAGGCCTCCAGACATCCCGCATTCGTGCAATGTTTACAAACGTCGCTGCTCATCAGCCAACGATCGCGCAGTCCGGTTTCATCGACCGACATCTGCTCGATGAACGCGACGTGCCGCCACGTCGTCCCCGACAGTTCGCCGGTGTTATCGTAAGACTGCCCGGTGAACCGAAAACCATCGGACGGCAACTCGTTCCACTGCTTGCACGCGACCTCGCAAGCTTTGCACCCGATGCACAACGTCGTATCAGTAAAGAATCCAGTCATCTTGTCATTTGAATCCGCGGGAGGTTGGTTGTCCGAGCGGGTCGAGTTCCGCTTGCGGCACGGGCTCGTCGATCGCGCTCTGGCGATAGCCTGGGCGGCGACCTTTTCTAATATTGCACGTAAGCGATTTCGATTCGTGAATCGACACGTTTGGATCGAGTGAGATCGGAATGAGCGTGCCGACCGAATCGCCCCGCGCAAGTGCGACTTGGCTTCCGTAATTGTAGGGTACGCCGATCTGATGGACGCGCTTGCCCCCGACTCGCAGCGGGCGCATGCGTCCGCTGACGAGTGCGCGCGCTTCCATTTCGCCGAGGGCCGTCGAGATCGTCACCCAGTCGCCGCTTTTGATACCCTTCTCGACGGCGATGTCGGGATCGATTTCGCAAAACGCGGATGGCTGCAATTCGGCCAGCCACGGAACGTAGCGCGTCATGATCCCGGACATTTCGGTGATTCGGTACGTCGTGAGTACGTGCGGGAATGCCTCGTCGATCGCCTGGTTGTAGGGATTATCGGGCCGGTCGTAGGTGCCGAACACGGGACTGCTTTGCTGAGCGTAGAGTTCGTTGTGCACGACCGATTGCTGTGGTTCGTAGTGCGTGGGGAACGGCCCGTCTTTGAGACCGCCGTGCGGTACGAAGAGCTGTGCGACGCCCTCCGTCATCATGATGAACGGATCGGCGCCGGAATGATGATCCATACCTTTTGCGTCGGGATTTCCCGGCGTGGACGGCGCTTTGTTCTTCGGGAAGTCGGGAACGTCTATTCCGGTCCACTCACCTTTGCTCGCGTCCCACCACACGTATTTTTTACGCTCGCTCCACGGATTGCCGTCGGGATCGGCTGACGCGCGATTGTAGAGCGTACGCCGGTTCGCCGGCCAGGCGAAGCCCCAATTGGGAGCAGTGTACGGACCGCTCGCGTCACGGCTTCGCGCGCGGTTGGTCGTTTTATCCGGACAAACGCCGGTGTAGATCCAGCCGCCGGACGCAGTCGAGCCGTCATCCTTTAAGTCGGCGAACGCGGCGACTTGTTCGCCGGTTTCCGTGTAATAGCCATTGATTTCTTGCAGTACTTTGAGCGCCGACGGCTCGCCTTTTCCGCGTTCGTGGGCATCGTCGTGCTCGTAGTCCCAGGTCATATGGAGAATCGGGCGATCCTTCGGATCGGTCGAACCCGCATAGAGTTCTTTGATTCGCTTGGCAAGCCAGTTGAAATACCACAGGTCGCTCTTTGACTCGCCGGCCGGGTCGACAGCTTTGTCGTGCCACTGCAAGAGGCGGCTGGTTTGCGTCATCGTGCCTTCCTTTTCGAGCACGGTGGCGGCGGGGAGGAAGAACACTTCGGTCGCGATCTTCGAAGGCTCTGCGCCTTCGCGGCGCCAGAACGACACCGTTTCGTTATCGTAACTGTCGATGTTGACCACCCACTCCAAACGCTCCATCGCAGCCTTGACGAGCTCGGCGTTCTGACCCGAGGCGCCGGGGTTTTGCCCGATGACGAAATAGCCTTTGACGGTGCCGTCCTTCATGGCGAACGTCGTAGGCAACATTGAATGATCGCCGATGAGCTGCGGAAGATATTCGTAGCAATACTCGTTCTCGGCCGTAGCGTGCTCGCCATAAAACGCTTTGAGCAGCGATACGATGTACTTTGGCATGTTCGACCACCATCCGGTGGGCCGGGCATGATTTCTCAACCATCCCGCTATCGTCTGCTCGTCGCGTAATGCTGAAGGCTGCGGAAGATACCCGGGCAGCAGGTCGTACAACGTCGCGATATCGGTCGCGCCTTGGATGTTGGCGTGGCCGCGCAGCGCCATGATGCCGCCGCCGGGGCGGCCCATGTTGCCAAGCAGAGCCTGCAAGATTGCCGCAGTCCGGATGAACTGCACGCCGTTGGAATGCTGCGTCCAACCCACCGCGTACGCAAATGCCGTAGTCCGCTCGCGCCCGCTGTTCGCTGCAAGCAGATCGGCGATTCGCAAGAACTGCTCGCGCGAGATACCGCAAATGCGCTCGACCATTTCAGGCGTATAGCGTGAGAAATGGCGGCGAAGCACGTTCAGAATGCAGCGCTCGTTTTGCATCGTCGGATCGGTGACGATGTGCCCGTGTTCGTCGTGTTCGAAAGCCCACGAGCTGAATCCGTATAGGTTGAGCTGCTCGTTGAAGCCGGAGAACAGCCCGTCGAGATCCTCGGTGTCCTTGAAATCGGGGCGAACGAGGAATGGCGCGTTGGTGTATGCGGCTACGTACTCTTTGAAATAGCGCTCGTTGCTCAGCACGTAGTTGATGATGCCGCCCAAAAATGCGATGTCGCTGCCGCTACGCAAGGGAGCGTAGATATCCGCCAGGGCCGACGTACGTGTGAATCGCGGATCGACGTGGATGATCGTCGCGCCGCGCTCCTTGGCTTGCATGACGAAACGAAACGCAACGGGATGCGCCTCCGCAAAGTTCGAGCCTTCAATGAGAATGCAATCTGCGTTTGCAAGGTCGGGGACCCAGACCGTCGCGCCGCCGCGACCGAACGAGGTGCCGAGACCCGGCACCGTCGAGGAGTGTCATATTCGGGCTTGGTTTTCGATTGAAACCACGCCGAGCGAGTGCATCAGCTTGCCCAGCATATAGTTTTCTTCGACGCCGAACGTTGCGCCGCCGAGCGAAGCGATGCCGAGCGTATTATTGACGCGCTTGCCTTCCCACTCCGTGACGAACGTTTCGTCGCGCGTCTTTTTCGTCAATTGCGCGATGCGTTCGAGCGCCCACTCCAGCGGGCGCTCTTCATAGCGGTCCGAATACGGAGCGCGATATTTCACGGTCGTCCAGCGCGCCTGATTGACGGTCAGTCCGAAGAGCGCCGCTCCCTTTGGACAGAGGTGCCCAGCGTTGATCGGGCTCTCCGGGTTGCCCTCGACATCGAGCAGTTTTCCGTCATCGCTTACGTACGCGAGCGTGCTGCATCCGACCGCGCAATATCCGCACAAACTCGTGACTGCCTTCGCACCGCCGATGCGCCCGCGCAGCGCCTTGCTTCGCTCCGAGGCGACGTTTGGCAGCATACCGACGCGTTCTCGCAGCTCGGTACCATCACGCGGAACGATGGCCTCTAGATCGAAGAGCGTCGTTTTTTTCACGCGATTCTCCCGTTCTGATTGCTTACCTAAAACGGAGCCGCTCCGGCGAGCGGCTCCGCTCTATTTTACCCGAACCCGGCTGTTACGCCGTTACCGCTTTCGGCTCACCGCCTGGCTTCTTGACGAAGAATGGAATGATTGCCGCGACAATCAGCATTACTGCAATCCAATCGAGCGCGGTTGCGTACGAGCCGGTGCGATCCTTGACGAACGCTGCGATGAATGGGCCGACGACGCCGGCTACGCCCCACGCGGTGAGGATATAGCCGTAGATCTGGCCCATGTACTTCGTACCGAAGAAATCGGCGTTGAACGACGGCATCACGCCGAATCCTCCGCCGTAGCAGAGCAGAATGATCGCAAAGCAAATCAACACTCCGGCAAGCCCGGCTAGATGGCCGACGGTAAAGAAGATCACGACCTGCACGAGATACATCACGGTATACGTCATACCTCGGCCGATGCGATCGGAAATCGAGCCCCAGAAGAAGCGACCGAGGCCGTTGAAGATGGCAATGAGACCGTACCAGAGAGCGGCCGTTGCTGCGCCGGCACCGCTGAATTCGCTGATCATCGGCACCGCATTTGAAATGATGAAAATACCCGCGGTGACGTTGAGGAACAAGAGCAGCCACAGACCGTAGAGCTGTCCCATTCCAAGAGCTTGGCCCGGCGTGAAGCTTGGGCCCTGGGCTGCCGCAACCGCCGTCGCGCCTGCAACGGTGTAGCCATCAGGCGGATTGCGCAGCGCCGTGGCGCAGAGACCGCCCAAAATGATGAACACGATACCGGAAACGATGAACAAGAGCATGATTCCGTGAACGGAATCGGGCGAGAGCTGATACGATGCAGGATCGAAGGTCGTTCCCGCCTTGATCGCATCGGCGCGCGCCGTTACGTATTTCAGTGCCGGCTTTGCTGCCCCGCCGTACAGCGCGAGACGCGTCACGATCTGGTTATAGACGAATGCACCCAGGCCGAAGCCCATCACAACCATGCCGCTTCCGAGTCCTCGGCGATCCGGGAACCACTTGGTGACCATCGCGACCGGCGTTACGTACGCCATGCCGTTTCCAAAACCACCGATGACACCGTATGTTAAGTCGAGCCACCACTTGCCAAGCGCTTGCGTTCCGATGCCGGCGAGCAAAACGCCGACACCCCACGTGACGACGCCGGCGATCGTTACCGTGCGCGGCCCTACGCGATCTTGCCAGCGCCCACCGAACACCGCTCCCAAGCCAAGGAAGAAGATTGCGGTTTCAAATGGGATCGTTGCATCTTGCGTGGACCAGTTGAAGCCCGCGATGAGGGAGTTCGTGAAAATGCTCCACGAGTAGACCGTGCCTAGGCAGAGCATGACGACGATTCCGGCGAGCGCGATACCCCAACGACTACTGGAGGACGCGGAGTTGGAAGCCATTCGGTCTCTCCTTCAAGCAAAAAAAGCAAAAATGAACGTAGCGGCTTCGGGCCGTTACTGCTAATGATAATCGAGTGTTAAACCCTTGCGCACATCCCCCTGGATGTATTTGGCAAGCCAACCGTTAGGTTGGCCTCTCATAGGTGCTTGCGATAAACGATAACGCCACGAGCGCGACGAACGCGGCCTCGCGCCCCACCGGTAAGAAGGCAGCCGCAAGAATCGCGATAGCCAAGCCAATCGGCGCTGCGATTGACCCACCCGTCACGAATTCGAATATACTACGCAGCGCTCGCACGCTGCACTCCCACCAACGCCGCGGCCGCCAGCGCGTATCCGGCGACGAGTGCAAGCAGCGTAGCATCGCCGAGTTCCCACACGATGCCGAGGCCCTCGCCCGTCCAAAAAGTTCCGAGTGAAAGCAACATAACGCCGACGATTGCTTTGAGCGCATTTTCGGGAACGCGCGCGAGCGGTGCGCGAAGCGCGAGTGCCGCCAGCACGACGGCGCCAAACGCCAATAGTGCGCCGCCCACCGACCACGTAATGAGCGCCGGAGCGGTTGCCGCAAACGTGACGACGATGACCGCCACCTCGAGTCCCTCGACGAACACGCCTTGAAACGCTACAACGAATCCGTGTCCGGCAGTCCGTTCGCGTAACTGCGATACTTCGCGCTCGTAAATGCTTGTCTCGTCGTGCATCGCCTTACGCCCGGCATAGCGCCAGACCGCCTTGCGCAACCACGCATTGCCGAAAAGCACGAGGAAGAGTCCTGCAACCAATTCGATGCGGCGTAAGGACGCGGCATTCACAAGCAGAGGCGATCCCACGCCGACCAAAATGGCGAGCGCGAGCGCCGCTGCAAACGCGCCGCTCAACGCGGAGCGCCAACCTTGCGTAACGCCGACGGCAAGTACGATCGTCGCGGCTTCGACAAATTCCACCGATGAAGCGACGAACGTTGTCCCCGCGAGTACCAGTGGGTTCACCGCTGCGGTGCTCGTCCCGCGACGTGCGCAAGTATGTCGTTGAGGACGCGTGGATCGACCGCATCGGCGTCGTGGAAATCCATGCGAGCGCTGGTCGCTGCGCCGTATGCCGTCCGCAGGTTCTTTGCATTGACGTCGATCTGCGGCGGAATCAGCGCATAGGGCCGCAGGTCCGGTTCGGTCGTGAACGCGTCGTACATCGGCGGCGCGAGCGCGTCGTAGATCGTCATTGGAGGAAGACCGAGCAACAGCTCGATGGTGCGCAGCACGCTTGACGTCGTGTAATGCGCGTGTTGGACGCCGCCGGCGGCGTACGGCGATGCGAGATAGAACGTGGTGCGCTGATCGTCGACGTGATCGGGGCCGTCCTGCGAGTCGTCTTCGATCGAAAAGATTGCCGTGCTCGCCCAGTACGGCGAGTGCGAAACCATATCCACGACGCGTCCTAAGGCATGATCGTTCTGCGCGACGTACGCTTGCGGAGTGAGAGCACCGGGGGTCGTGCCGGCAGTGTGGTCGTTGGGAAGGCGAAGGAACACGAGCGCGGGCAGATTTCCGTTTCGAACGTATGCTTCGAATGCGCGCTGCCACTCGTCGATGCGTGCTTCATCGTTCAGATGCAGGTCGAAGCCCGGATACCGTGGATCGATCTTCCCGATCAGACCGGCGGTTTGCGTCGTATACGGTCCGCCCGGTGCGATCGGATCGCTAACGAACTCGCCAAAATCAAACAGAGAAACGCTGTGGCGATTCGCGTCGTCCCAAAGATAGCCGGTTCCCGGTGCGGCTGCAACCGAGCCGTCTTCGAAATCGTACGGCTTACGACGACCGCCATAATTCGGAGGCCACATGCGCTCGACATAATCGTTTGCGAATGCGGCCGTCGACCAATTGTGTCCGCTCGCGCTGACTTGCGCGTCGGTGAACGTACGGTCGAAGATTCCAAAACGCAGCGCGATGGCGTGCTGATTCGGCGTGACCTTCTGGCCAAACCACACGAGTTTGGGGTCGCCGTCGCCTTTCGGCAAATCGCCGAGCACTTCGTCGTACGTTCGG
>JASHZC010000084.1 GCA_030042755.1 Vulcanimicrobiota bacterium
GGCCCTCGGGGGCATGCCCAAATGCGCGCAGCAAATACAACATCAAGTCGAGATTCGCTCGATTGTCATCGATGACGAGAATCGACGCCATCGTCGTTACCGTTCGCGTGGCAACGTGAGCGTAAAGGTGCTGCCGACGCCGAACTCGCTCGCGACGCTGAGATGGCCGCCTAGCAGCAGGGTCAGATTTCGAGATAAATAGAGCCCAAGACCCGTACCTTCGTACTGGCGCGTGTTCGACGGATCGAGCTGTTCGAAAGCCACGAACAAACGCTCGAGGTCCTCGGTTTTGATACCGATGCCGGTATCGCTGACGCTGACGTCGATTGCAGGTTTGTCGTTCCAGTGGCACGCCCGTACGTCGATATGGATCGATCCCTTTTCGGTGTATTTGATCGCGTTGTTCGTGAGATTTATCAGGATCTGTCGCAGTGCCCGGCGATCGGCAACCACCGTGTCCTCTCCGTCAAGCGACACGTTCGCCGAGATATCGAGCTCCTTGCCGGCAGCCATCGAAGCAAGTGACGAGCGAATCTCGTCGATCAAATCGGTTATTGAGACGCGTTCGAGTGAGAGCTCGACCTTCCCCGACTCGATTCTGGCTAGATCCAGCACATCGTTGATTAATGAGAGGAGATGGCGCGCACTCGACTGCACGACCGTCAGTTGGCGCTCTTGTTCCTCATTCAACGGCCCCGGAAGTTTCATGAGCAGCGTGCCGGTGAAGCCGATGATCGCGTTGAGCGGCGTGCGCAACTCGTGGCTCATCGACGCCAAGAATCGGTCTTTTGCGCGGCCAGCCGCCTCGAGTTCGGCATTGAGCTCTCTGAGACGCTGCTCGGCGGCTCTGCGCTCGGTGACGTCGCGTATCGCGCTCGCAACAAAGGTGCCTTCGCGCAAAGTTACCGGGCTCAAGCTGATCTCGACGGGAAATTCGCTACCGTCTTTGCGCAGGCCGAAGAGATCGAGACCTACGCCCATCGGACGAACATGCGGATCGTGAATGTACCCCGAACGTTCACCAACGTGCCGTCCACGAAATCGTTGCGGGATGAGTTTTTCGATTTTCTCGCCGAGCAGTTCTTCGCGAAAATATCCGAAGATGCGTTCGGTTTGCGAATTGACGAGCCGAATGGTCCCAGTCTCGTCGACGATAACCGTAGCGTCAGGGGCATGCTCGAGAAGAGGGAGACGGCTTCCCGCGATATCTTCGAGCGTGAGCGCCGGATAATCCACTATTTTGTGGAGTTCGGGGCTCGCGCCCCCGGCTTCCCCCCTCGCACGGAGGCCTTCGCCCCGCCTGTCGCGGAGTATCTTGCGTGAGGCGAGACGACAAGGTTCGGCACGAGCTCGGCAATGCGCTCAGCATCGTGCTCGCTAATCTCGAGGGAATGATCGATGGTATCGTGGCACCGACAAACGAGCGGCTCGAGGCGATCGCCGACGCCGTACGCCGCTCGCAGACGCTCTTGAGCCGTATGGGCGAGGACACTCGTGAACAATAGCGTTGATCGCAAGCACGTTCTGATCGTCGATGACGAACCTGCGCTCACCGAGGTATTGGATGCGTACCTGCAGCGCGAGGGTTTCGTCGTAGAAACGTGCGGCACCGTCGCCGATGCGCTGGGGGCTATCGAGCGCCGTCCACCCGACGTATTGGTGCTCGACGTCACGCTACCCGATGGCTCGGGTTTTGATGTGCTGCGCTCTGCCGCGCAGCCCGGCGCGCGCGTGCCGACCATCATGCTGACGGCGCGCGCCGATGAAGCCGATCGCGTCGTCGGACTAGAACTGGGCGCCGACGATTATGTGGCCAAGCCGTTTTCGCCGCGCGAAGTCACGGCGCGCGTCCGCGCGCTGCTCCGCCGCGTAGGCGAGGGGCGCTCCGCGGCGACTCCGGCGAAACCGACGCGCAAAACGAGCATAGGCGGCCTTGAAATCGATCACGATTTCCACGAGGTTCGAATCGAGGGCCGGGAGGCGAACCTCACTGCCACCGAATTCAAGATCCTCACTCTGCTTGCGCTCAATCCGGGTGAAGTCTTCACTCGCGCGCATTTGCTCGATCGGCTCGGCGACGATGGTGAAATCTACGAACGCACGCTCGACCGGCACATCAATAACCTACGCAAGAAAATCGAGAACGATCCGCGCAGCCCATCCTACGTGCTAACGGTTTACGGCGTCGGGTACCGCATGCGCAAGCTCTAGGGCTGTTCCAAGCGGCGCAGGTCGGCAACATTCGCTGAAGGTCGCCGGCCGCGATATGCATGAATTTCTCCCTGGACATAGCCGCATTCACCAGTCCTTCCCAGGCTCTCGCTAGGATGGAGAACATGTCAAAGCTTCTTGAACAGCGAGTTATCAATTGTCCGTACAATTTGGCGGGACAATATCTCGAAGAACTCGTTGCGCCGAAAGCAGCCTCCGGCAAGCCGAGCCTACTCGACTTGACGGTTTCCGCTCCCCCGCTAAACCTTCAAAAAACGGTGCGCGTCACGTTCGGCAGCGCTGTCGACCCGATGCACTTTGACAAGCCGTGGCACATTCACTGGGATCCGGAAGACCCCGAGTACCCGGAATTCGACGGCGAGCTTTGCGTTCGAGCCGACGAATCGTATTCGATCGCGCGCCTCGAACTCGAAGGGGCCTATCGCCCGCCGGGAGGCGCAGCCGGCGAAGTATTCGATTGGATCGTCGGAGGGCGGATAGCCACCGCGACGGCGCAATCGCTCTTGGAGCGCCTTGGGAACGAGATGGAAGCTCGTTACCATCGCGACGAGGAAGCCAAGAAAGTATCCAAGCCGTCGTGAGAAACGATGATGAAGCTCCGCTAGTCGGAACGCTCCGATTCGTCTTTACCATGGGCGTCGTCTACGCCATCCTGTGGCTTGCGATGTACGCGCTGCTCTGGAGGCGGTGGTAATGCACATACACCGTTACGAACGCTGGTGGCTTATCTTTGGCGTCGCAATGCTGATCTGCTTTTTAGGGCTCATCGCGTTCGCGGCGATCGCCGACGACATCCACCCGCCTAGCGGTTTGCAGCAGATCGATCCGACCAAGGTCTCATCGACGCCACCATTCGACAAGCCGGGACTACGCAAGAACCCCGACGGCACGTACGACGCGTATTATGTCGCACACGTCTTCGAGTTCGACCCTTCGACCCTGACGATTCCGGTAGGAAGTACGGTGACGTTTTACGTCACGAGCTCCGACGTCGTGCACGGCTTTTTCATTCCTAATACCGCCATCAACATGATGGCCGTTCCAGGATGGGTCAACGAGGCGACACACACCTTCAAAACGCCGGGTGAATACTTGCTGATCTGTCACGAGTATTGCGGCATCGACCACCAAGACATGTTTGCGAAGATCGAGGTACGTTGACTCATGATGGTCTTGCGCCAAGTGCGTAGCGAAAATCAGGTCGTCATTGCGCATATTTACACGGCCACGGCCGCGATCGCACTCGGGGCGATATTCGGAGTTTTTCAAGGATTCGCGCGGGCCGGCGCATTCGGTGCGCCCGGCTGGTTCGATTACTACCGCGTGCTCACGATGCACGGCGTCCTGATGGCGCTGGTGTTCACCACCTTCTTCATCACCGGCCTATCGCTTTTCGTAACGTACCGATCCATACCGCGCGAGCGCAAATTGATTATGGGCTGGTTTGGATGGTGGCTGATGCTCGTCGGGACGGCAATGGCCGCCGTTACGATCCTCAAAGGCGATGCGACCGTCCTGTATACGTTCTACGCGCCGCTCAAAGCAAGTCCGTGGTTTTATATCGGCGCGACGCTTCTGGTACTCGGCACGTGGGTTGTCGCGTTCGAAATCTTTGAGAACGTCAACTTCTTCCGCAGGGCCAACCCCGGACAGCCGATACCGCTCGTCGTCTTTTGCGCGACGGCGACGTTCGTGATGTGGATCGTCGCAACGCTTGGCGTCGTGGCCGAAATGTGCCTCTTGATTCCGTGGGCGTTCGGCTGGACATCCGGGATCAACGTGATGCTGACGCGCATGTTCTTCTGGTATTTCGGCCATCCGCTGGTCTACTTCTGGATCATGGGCGCGTACATTATTTGGTACAACATCATCCCGACGCGTTACAACGGAAACGTGTTCAGCGACGGGCTCACGCGCCTGACGTTCATCATGTTGATCCTGCTATCGACGCCGGTCGGCATCCATCACGAATTCATGGAGCCCGGGATCTCAACCACGTGGAAGATGCTGCATACGGTCACGACCTACGGGGTCGCGATTCCGTCGTTCATCACCGCGTTTGCGATCTTCGCTTCGTTCGAGTTGGCGGCGATCGCGCGCGGGCGCAAGGGATTTATCGCCACGGTAAACAGCCTTCCGTGGGAAGATCCCGCGTTCAGCGGCGCGGCACTTGGGATGCTGCTCTTCATTCTTGGCGGATTCGGCGGTCTGGTAAATGCGTCGTACAGCATGGATATGATCGTGCACAATACGATTTGGATCGTCGGTCACTTCCACGTAACGGTGGGCGGCCCGGTGGCGCTCACGTTCTTGGGTGCGTCATACTGGCTCATTCCGCGTCTCACCGGACGGGCGTTATGGAATCCGACGTGGGCGCTCTGGCAAACGCGGATTTGGTTCGTTGGAATGCTGGTCATGTCTCTCTCGATGCACTATGCGGGGCTGCTCGGCGCGCCGCGACGTACGTCGGAGGTTGGCTACATGGGCGCCATACAGGCGAACGCGTGGCACCCATACATGCTGCTTGCCGCAGCCGGCGGAGTACTGCTGTTCATCAGCGTGCTGACGTTTGTTGCGGTAGCGATTGGAACGCTCTTCCAAAACGAACAAACCGAATTGATGGACGCCACGTTCGCGACCCCAGCGGATATAGCGCAAACGACGCCGCAGCCGCTCCAGCACATATACCGGTGGGGACTGCTCGCGTTCGTGTTAGCCGTTCTCGCCTACGCCGGCCCGCTCGGAGAGCTGCTCCGCAACCCGGGTTACCTCGCTCCCGGCATGCGAACGTGGTAGCGTAACGACGACGACGGGAACGTTCGATTCGCGTACGACGCCTTCGGCGACGCTGCCCATCACGGCGCGCTGAAGGCCGCCACGTCCATGGGTTCCGATGACGATACACGCAGCACCGGTCTCGGCGGCCAGTTTATTGATCTCGTCGATTGGAAAGCCCTGACGCACGATCGACGACGTCTTCACGCGAGGCGAGGCATGTGCGACGGCATCATCGACAAAGCTCTTTCCCTCGCCTTCCAGCGCGTCGAGGCACGCTGCTATCAGCTGGGCGTCACCCGCGGTCATCGTCGATGCTTGAGCGAGATCGACGACGTTGCACGCAACGACTTCGCCGTTTAAGGCCTCCGCAATATCGATTGCCGTGTCGACGGCCCGACCCGAATACTCCGATCCATCGACCGGAACCAGGAGCTTCGCGTGCGATCCGTCGAGCGTAATTCGTGTCGCCTCGCGGAGGACGATCACGGGAACGGGGGATCGGCGTAAGACCGACTCGGCTACACTTCCCGCGAACAGGCGGTTCATACCACTGCGGCCATGCGTTCCCATCACGATCGCGTCGGCACCACGAGCTTTCGCTTCGCCGATGATCGTCTCGGCCGGTTTGCCAAAAAGGGTCTCGCCATCGCACGACACGCCGGCGGACTTTGCCACCCCAACGGCGTCATCCAGAAGGCGCCGAGCCTCGGATGTGACGTCAGCCGAGGCGTTGGCGTCCACGACCGTGCAAAGAGCAATCGATTCGTTCGCTTCGTGGGCGAGTGAGAGGGCGAACTGGAACGCGCGTTCGGAGCACGCGGAGCCGTCGAGGGCTATGAGAAGTTTCTTAAACATGTTCCAAACTTAGGTCGCCTGCGGGAACTTTTCAAGAAGAGCTGTGGAAGAGTGGCGCGCGATCATGAGGTTCTCGTTGGTAGGTATCACCAAGACGCGGACGTCGCTGGGCGGCCCTGAGATGACCCGGTCGTTGCGCGCGTTGGCGCTTTCGTCGATCTGAACGCCCAGGTGAGAGAACGCTCCGGCGGCGGACGCGCGGACAGCGGGATCGTGTTCGCCGATTCCGCCGGTAAAGATCAGGGTGTCGAGCCCACCGAGAACGGCAACGAGACTGCCCATTGCCTTGATCAGTTGGTAGACGAAGAGCTCGACCGCCTCGCGCGCGGCGGATTCGCCGCCTCGCGCGGCCGCGGCCAACGTTCGCATGTCCCCCGAGATTCCGGAGACGCCGCGCAGACCGCATCGTTCGTAGAGCAGATCGGTGAGCTTCTCGAGATCGTATCCGCTCGACAACAGCCGCAGGACGATGCCCGGATCGAGATCGCCGGGCCGCGTACCCATCATCATCCCGCCGAGCGTACTAAAGCCCATCGTGGTGTCGACCGGCCGGCGATCGCGCATCGCGCACAAGCTGGCTCCGGAACCAAGATGCGCGACGATCGTGCGGCCGGAGCGTTCGCCCAGCTCGGAGGCGATGTACTCGTAGGAGAGTCCGTGAAAACCGTAGCGCTGAATCAATGGATCGATCTCTCGTGGCAGCGGGAGCCGCTTTGCGATCGCCGGCGAACGCCGGTGGAACGCGGTGTCGAAACAGAGCACGTTCGGAACACCGGGCAGTCGTTTTTGCGCCGCGTAGACGAGATCGAGCTCGGCACGCATATGCAGAGGCTCGATCTCGACGAATTGCTCTAACTCATCGAGCACACGTTGGTCGGCAACGGCCGGCTGCACGTTGCGATCTCCGCCGAACACGATGCGATGACCGACCACATCCACGTCGGTTTCAAGCGCGCCGGAAATCTCGCGTAGCACGCATTCGAGTGCATCGGCGGAATCTGCGCCCGCTTCGGCTTGTCCTTGCGCGACGCAAGAAGGCTCGGCGTCGGCTGATTCCGCGCGATAGGCGGCATATTTTAGCGAAGACGATCCGCCGTTAAGACAAAGAATCCGCACCATGTATGGGGGAATCGTATCGTACGGCGTAACGTGTGGTCTATGGGTATCGCACTGCTTCTTGCACTTCTCGTCGGCGCCGCGACGATACCGACGACCAATGCAGGCATTCTCAAGGTCGAGCGCTTCGGCAATCCGCATGCGAGACCGATCGTTTTCGTACCGGCATTGGCTTTCGGCCCCTGGGAATGGGACCGCCAAGTTTCGGCGCTTTCGTCGAGATACCAGATATTCGTCGTAACGCTTCGGCTTCGACGGGCGCACGATGGTGTCGGGCAACGATTCGCTCGCAGCATTTGAGTCGCGCCATCGTGGTCGGGCATAGCTTGGGGGGAACGATTACCTTACTCTTTGCTGCAACCTACCCACACGACGCGAGCAATGTTGTGAGCGTCGACGGCGGCTATCCGGTCGCACCGACGCAAGCGCAACGAAACGAGCGCATCGCGCGCGCGATCGCGCCG